>JAHEXM010000380.1 GCA_023252115.1 Micrococcales bacterium
GGGCGCTGGCGGGCCGCGCACAAATGCCTTCTTGAACCGACTCGACCACGCGAATATTTATTTATTCATTGCCGGTAGTTACACACCATTTGCCGTCGCACTACCGAAGTACGGGACATTGTTACTGGTACTTGTCTGGACGATCGCCATTGCCGGAACAATCATCGGAGTCTCATGGTGGTCCGCGCCGCGATGGTTGTCGGTGGGGTCTTACCTCGCATTAGGTTGGGTTGCGATCGGCTTTTTGCCCGTCCTGTGGAACGCATACGGTGCTGGCGTGGTAGCACTAATAGCGATTGGCGGCGTTCTTTACAGTCTCGGTGCTGTCGTCTACGCCAGAAAGAAACCCGATCCCAATCCCGAATGGTTTGGCTACCACGAGATATTCCACAGCTTCACTATCGCCGCGTTCCTTGTTCAGTTGGTGGCAATCGCGATTGTCGTCACGTAACGGTCGCGCGGGAAACTCTGGGAAACAGGTCGCCTAACGTACGCGGATAATGACTTTGCCAGTCGCTACCCGCTCATCAAGTTCAGTTAGCGCCTTGTCAGTCTCTTCGAGCGAATACTCGTTGCCAAGCGGCGGACTCAGCGCACCAGACTCAAGATGCGGCAGAAGTTCTTGCCACTGATGCTGCAGGAATTCAGGTTTGCCGAACGCGAAAGCACCCCAGCCAACACCGACGACGTCGACGTTGTTGAGCAGCAGTCGGTTCACCTTGACGGTTGGGATCTCTCCTGCGGTGAACCCGACCACAAGGAGCCGGCCTTGGGGCGCAAGGCTTCGCAGGGAATCGGTGAAGCGGTCGCCACCCACCGGGTCAAGAACGATGTCGACGCCGCGTCCTTCAGTTAGCTCCTTTGCCGAGGCAAGAAAGCCGTCTGCCAGCACCGCATGATCAGCACCTGCCAAGAGCGCAACTTCGGCCTAGGATTCGGTCGAGACGACGGCGATGACCTTGGCACCCCAGGCTTTGGCAACCTGAATCGCCGCAGTTCCGATGCCACCTGCTGCGCCGTGGATGAGTACCGTTTCGCCGGCTTTCATCCGCCCGCGAAATACGAGCGCAAAATGCACGGTGAGGTAATTCATAGGCAGCGCTGCGCCTTGCTCGTACGAGAGTCGATCTGGCAGCTTGAAAGTCATTTGCGGAGCAGCGACAACTTGTTCGGCGAAGCACCCGAGGATCGCAAACGCGGCAACCCGATCGCCTGCGGCCAGACCAGACCCTTCCGGTGCTGAAACAACGACTCCACCCACTTCGCAACCGGGAATGAACGGCGGCTCAGGTTTCATTTGATACTCGCCGCGGGTCATCAACAAGTCGGGAAAAGTAACTCCTGCAGCGTGTACATCGATCAGCACTTGATCCGGTTGTGGCACTGGCGCGCTTACTTCTGCCAGAGCTACCGCTGATGGGCCGTCAAGACTAAGAATTTGAGCAGCGCGCACGTGATCATCCGCGGAGAGTTTCGGTCGACTACTTGATGACTGTAGTGAGACCTTTGGCGCCCCTGAAATTCGCTCCGCGCAATTTGGCTTTTGTGAAGACGGCATAGCTCACATTTGCATACACAAATTGTGCATACCGAGCATTCGCGGCATAGAAGCTTGCATGAACTATGTCCGCGCGATTCAACACTGCCCGTGCCACTTTGGCGTAGCCGAAGTTGGTGTGGGCCGCACTGGAACTCTTGAGTTGAGCCCCAGTCAGGATCGCCCCAACAAAACTTGCTCGGGTCAGGTTCGCTCCCGTCAGGTTTGCGTCCGTGAGGTTGGCACCGACCCCGGGCCTTCCCGCAATGTCTCCGCGTGACATTGATCTGCGCGTGCTCCCCGAGAAATTCGCTCGAGTCACATTTGCGCCTGCCAGAATCGCGCGAACCAATCGAGCCTTTCGGAAGTCAGCACCGATCGCAGTGCAGTTACGCAGGTTGGCGCCCGTCAGATTCGTCCCGCGCAGGTTTGCGTTGGTCAGGATCGCGCCCTCGAAATTCACGCCAGCCAGGTTGAGACCAGCCAAGTTAACGCCCGTCAAATTGACGCCTGCGCACGAACCGGTAGGACACAGTGTCCCCAACGGCTCAGGCAAGGGAACCGGACCAGTGGTGAAGCTGACCACGGTCGATGTAGTGGTGCCAGCGGCATTGGTCGCCCGAACCGCAGTGAAGTATTTGGTGGCAGCTGTTAGTCCACTCGGGCTGCAAGTCACCAAAGCACTCGCTCCCGCACTGACGGAACTAGGTGTCGCAGTAACACTTGTCATGCTCGCCGTGTCATTGCTGGTGCCATAGAGGCACACCACACTGCTCGTGTTCAAGCCGTTGGGATTCACCGTGCTGGTGATCGTGGTCGTTGTATCGGTTGTTGTGTTCGTAGTCGGGGTGGTGATCAGCGGTGAACTGCCGTAGGAGTAACTGCTCGTCGAGCTGCCGGTACTAACACCTGGATCATTGCTAGCAGTGATGACGCCACTTGTTGTACCGCTGGCAGCGCCGGTCACTACGACTGCTTGCGTACCGGCACCGTTGACGCTGGTGACCGAGGCAACTGCAACACCAGCAACCGTAAATGCCGTGTGATCTGTCGCCGAGTTGCGGTAGAAATTCGTGCCGTTGATCGTGACGGACTGCCCGCCGGCAACGGGGCCAAATGCAGGTGAAAAGTCCGAACTCACCGTCGGCGTTGCCAGAAAAGTGAACCCGCTGCCCAATGACGTCGATGTTCCCCCCGAGGTAGTCACTGTCACACCGGCTGCACCGGCAGCATG
>JAHEXM010000381.1 GCA_023252115.1 Micrococcales bacterium
CCCCCCAGACAAAGTAACCACCACGACTGTTAAGACGACTCCGGTGCCTGACGAGATCGAGGTCTACAACGTGACGACTGATCCCACAGAACAGAATGACTTGGCATCTGATTCGGCAGTGGCAGGAACGGTCAATCAACTCGCAGCACTGCTGGCTCAACAGCGCGCCGCTAAGCGCCTAGTCCCGCTGACCCTCAACCGCGATCCAGGAATCCGCGGCGGTATTGGCGTCTAGCGATCGCAAGCTGCAATTCGTGGCACCGTTGCAAGGCGATACAGTCCCAATATGGGGATATTCCGCAATCGAAACAACAACGACGACAATCCGAATCGCTATGTGATGCGCGAGCGATTGATCGCAATCGGCGACGACTTCTACATCGAAAATTCGGCTGGCCTGCGCGCCTTTTGGGTTGATGGCAAAGCACTCCGCGTCCGCGAGACGCTCCTGTTTAAGGATCTGCAAGGCAATGAGATCTATCGGATTCAGGAACGCAAGGTCCGAATACGAGACACGATGAAGATCGACGATGCCAACGGTGACACCGTTGCGACTATCAAGAAGGCACTGGTTTCACCTATTCGTGACCGCTTTGACATTTCAATGAGTACTGGCGACGACATGAGCGCCAAAGGCAACATCCTCAAACACGAGTACAAGATCAAACGCAATGACGATGTGGTCGCCGAGATCTCAAAGAAGTGGGTTCGCGTTCGTGATACCTACAGCGTCGATGTCACGCCCGGCGAGAATGTCCTTCTGATCCTTGCACTCACGGCAGCAATCGACACCCTCGCCGACCCCGACTGACCGAGACCGGTAGAGCAAGCGAGTGGCCGGTCTTCACCAACATTGCTGGCGGCGATCTTCGGGGCTACGTTGGTTAGGTGCCAAATCGCCGGATAGCGGGAGTGACCCTAAGCGGGGCCGCAGCCGTTGCACTTGTATGTGGTCTGGGTGCGCCAACCGCTGAAGCGCAGGTACCGGCAATTTCATCCGCGTCACTCGGACCGGCGACCGGTTCGGGTTTGCCGACTTCAGCGGCAACGACTCTTAGCCCGCTATCACTGGCCCGAAGATTGCAACCCAAGGCTCCGAGTTCGGCTCGTTACCCCGGCACCAAATGCAGATTATTTCCGGCAACGAGTTGGTGGCACGCAGATATCTCACGATTGCCAGTGAACTCACATTCCGCGCAATGGCTCTCGGTCGCAAACGCTGGCTCTACTTTGCTGCACCCCGATTTTGGTCCGAACTTCGACGACCCCAGCAACCCGTATGGAATCCCCATCACTGTCGTTCGTCAGAAGCATCCATCGAAGAAACTGTCGTTTGAGTACTCCGATGAAAGTGACCACGTTGGTTACCCACTCAACGCCAAGACGCGAATCGAAGGTGGCTGGAATGCACCGGGTGACCGGCACGCATTAGTGATCAATGCCAAGACGTGCCGCCTTTACGAGGTGTATCACACGCGATTAACTTCGGATGGATGGACAGCAGGGTCCGGCGCAACCTGGTCCTTGAAGAACAACGCTCTGCGACCAAATGATTGGACCTCTGCCGATGAGGCCGGGTTGGCAATCACGCCAGGACTATTGCGCTGGGATGAAGTAGCCGATGACCACATCGACCACGCAATCCGATTCACACTGGACGGCACTGGCGGCTATCACATTTGGCCAGCGCGTCATCCGCGAAACTTCTCGGATGCCAATCCCAATACTCCACCGCTGGGGTCGCGCTTCCGACTCAACGCATCATTTGATGTCTCGTCCTACTCGCCATATGCGCGCCGAATCCTGATCGCGATGAAGAGCTACGGCCTGGCCTTGGCCGACACAGGGTCGGACTGGTATTTCTGCGGCACATCAGACACGCGTTGGCCGAATTCGCTGCTTGATGAACTCAAGACAGTTCCCGCGAGTGCATTCCAAGCCGTAGACACTGGGCCTCTGCGCATTACAAATAACTCAGCGCGATCCCGCCGTTAGACGGCTCGCATTATCGACCGGGAACCCTGCCGGACGGCCGGACGCCGGCTCGCAGTTACCCTTTTCCTATGCGAAAGACGGCACTTCTTGCGGTGGTAACGGTGTTTGGGGCTCTGGGATTGCTGATCCCGGCGACGAGTTCGGCGAACGCAGCCATCCCGCACAACTTCACCAGACACGAGCAAGTGCATTGGACGTGGTACGGACCAGGAAGCTGGACTGCTGCTGAGGGCGCGAACGACCTATGGATCGGTTCAGCGACCGGAAAGCAGTATTTGCACTACGGCGCTGGAGGCGCACCCTGCGCATACCCCGGACTCTGGGACGCAAATCCCACCAGTTACTTCAACTTTGTGCGCGCTGGCTACCTAGGCGCCGCGCATCAGAACTTCGATCTGTACAGCTTCGGCCTGAATAAGGCGCGCTACACAAAGGTCCGCCCCATTCAAACCGTCGGGCCAAACTGGTTTCGCCAGACCTCTCTGTTTCAGGGCAAGCGAAATGGCAAGCTAATCAAGGGCGAGATGGTTCTGGACTTCTTCTATGCAGGTTCCGGAGCGTGTGGACAACGCCAGCAGGTGCGCTCGACACCGTCCAATGGCTTCGCTAACTCGATCAACACTTTGCGCACGGCACAAACGTTGATCTTCGGACCCCGCTAGTCAGCTCTGCATTTCTTTTTTGCTACGCCGCCACAAGTAAATCTGGCGGATGTAACGAGCGAACAACCCAAGAATCACCAACCATGCGAACGTGTAACCACCGGTCTGGGTG
>JAHEXM010000035.1:0-5498 GCA_023252115.1 Micrococcales bacterium
GGGTTAGTCAGACTTCCCGTGTATCGCAGTGAGCCGGTCAGTGGCGTAATGAGCTTTGCCCAGTTGACAGTAGCCGCGATCGCGTCGTCTTCACCGGGCTGAACCTTGCCAGCGGCGTCAATGAATGGCTGCCATGCTGGACTCGCAGCGCCCGGAGTAACAAACGTTGCGATTGCAGCGACAGTTCCATCAGCGTTCTTGTTCACCCAATGGAATTCGATTGGGTAGGTCTTACCGCTTATCAGGGTTTCAGCAGGTGCATGGAAATGGACTTGCTCAAGCTGATACGCCTTTCCGTTCACTGTGACTGCGCTCCCTGGGGGTGCTGTCATTTGGATCTTGTGGCCGTCGTTGACGACCATCCCAAAACTGCCGTGGTAGTTCGCAGTAGGCGTAGGTTCATTCCCGGCAGTTGGCGGCGGCACATCGATTGGTGACTGCTCTTTGCCTTGCGAACAGGCTGAGTAGCTCGGCGACAGGCTGCCCCAGGCGCTGGGTCCATTCGCACCTGAGTAGCTCCACGCTGGCAACGAGCCGGAGGAACCGCTCTGCGCTGCTTCCGAGGAAGAGGCACTCGGGGAGCTGCTGCCGCCTCCCGATGAGCAAGCTGCGAGCGCAAGGACGGTACACGAGGCGGCGATGAATGCAACTGATCGTTTGTTCATGGCCAGCACAATAGCGACCAGCCACTCGGACGAGCTACCGGTGCGGCCTCTCGGATCGATTCACGGCGCTAATTACCGCCTTGAGGCTCGACGTCACGATCGATGGATCAATGCCGACACCCCATAGCTGGTGTCCAGCGACCGAACACTCCAGGTACGCGGCGGCTTTTGCATCACCACCGGCAGACAACGCGTGCTCGTGATAGTCAAGGACTCGAACATCCACCCCGTGAGCAGCCAACGCATTGCAAAAAGCTGCAATAGGCCCGTTGCCGGCTCCGCTGACCTCAACGGTTTCGCCATTGTCGGTCAAGACAACGTGCACCGTGGTTTCCCCGTCGACTTCACTGCTTAGGTCGTGTTTGACCAAGCCGAAACGTCCCCATGGATTGTCGGCATTCGGCAGGTACTCGTCGGTGAAGCAGTGCCACATCTCTTCGGGCGTGACTTCGCCGCCTTCCGATTCAGTTACCTGTTGCACCACGCCGCTGAATTCGATCTGTAGCCGTCGCGGCAGATCGAGCGAGTACTCGCTCTTCATGATGTAGGCGACTCCACCCTTGCCCGACTGCGAGTTCACCCGGATAACGGCCTCATAGGTTCGGCCAACATCCTTCGGATCAATCGGCAGATAGGGCACTGCCCACGAATGAATGTCGACGTCGACGTTAGCTTCAGCTGCATCCATCTCCATTGCGCGAAGCCCCTTGTTGATCGCATCTTGGTGCGATCCCGAGAATGCCGTATAGACCAAGTCACCTCCGTAGGGATGGCGCTCGTTTACCGGAAGTTGGTTGCAGTATTCGACGGTGCGACGGACTTCGTCGATATCGTGAAAATCGATTTGCGGATCGATGCCTTGACTAAACAAGTTCAAGCCCAACGTCACGAGGCAAACATTTCCGGTGCGCTCACCGTTGCCGAACAAACAACCTTCGATGCGATCTGCTCCGGCCATGTAACCAAGTTCTGCCGCGGCTACAGCAGTACCTCGATCATTGTGCGGATGCAGAGACAACACAACGGAGTCACGCCGATCCAAATGACGGTTCATCCACTCGATGGAGTCGGCGTAGACGTTCGGCGTGGCCATCTCGACGGTCGCGGGTAAGTTCAAAATTACTTTGCGGTCAGGTGTTGGTTGCCACACGTCGTTTACCGCATCGCAAATCTCAACTGCAAACTCGAGCTCAGTTCCGGTGTACGACTCCGGCGAATACTCGAAGTAGACGTCGGTGCCATTCATGTTCTCGGCGTGCTTCAAGCACAGCTGTGCGCCATGAACCGCGATGTCCTTGATGCCGTTGGTGTCTAGACCAAATACCACACGCCGCTGCAGAGTCGACGTCGAGTTGTACAAGTGCATGATTGCTTGGTCGGCGCCGCGGATTGATTCGTACGTCCGCTCAATCAAGTGGTCGCGTGCCTGGGTCAGAACCTGAATCACGACATCGTCGGGAATGAGATCCTCTTCGATCAACTCACGCACGAAGTCGAAGTCAGTTTGCGATGCGGCCGGAAAGCCAACTTCGATTTCCTTGTATCCCATATTGACGAGCAGTTCGAACATGCGCCGCTTGCGCTGCGGTGACATCGGGTCGATCAGTGCCTGATTGCCGTCGCGCAGATCGACCGCGCACCAGCGGGGGGCCTTGGTGATCACTTTGCTTGGCCACGTGCGATCAGGGATGTCCACCGGGGTAAACGGTTGATAGCGCGTGATCGGCATTGCCGACGGCTGTTGCGGGTTACGCCGTTCTGACTGATGCTGTGATGACTGGTTAGCGTCTTCTGATGAATTCACGACTGTGGTCTCCAGGTTTGATTTTCGGCTGGTGACCGGCGGTGCCAAGAGTTGGCACATGGAGCCCCGCGGCTAGGGGGCCGGTCGGTCAGGCCCTGCCGCGGCAGCTAAGGAGCAGGAGACGGTGATGTGCCACGTGTTTAGAGTAGCAATACAGGTCGCTGTGCCGCATTGTGACTTTGACAATGCCGCCGAAGTCCCACGCTCAAGGACTCCAAAATTCGCCCAGTACGCTACTGAGCATGTCGGGTGCATACGAGCTAGCAGTTATTCCAGGTGACGGTGTTGGAATCGAGGTTACGGCCGAAGCTCTGAAAGTTCTTGAGGCCGCCGCCGCTCCCGACAATGTGACCTTCAAGCTAACTGAGTACGAGCTCGGTGCTCGCCAGTACAACAAGACTCAAGAAGCACTACCCGATTCGGTTTTGGCCGAGATCGCTCAGCAGGATGCGATCTTGCTAGGGGCAGTGGGCGATCCGAGTGTTCCGCCAGGGGTTCTTGAGCGTGGGTTGCTGTTACGAATGCGCTTCGAACTCGATCACGCGGTCAACTTGCGCCCCGTCAAACTGCTGCCGGGCGTCGTTTCGCCGGTGTCGAGCGCAACGCCCGAAAATGTCGACATGATCGTCTGTCGTGAAGGCACCGAGGGCTTGTACTGCGGGGCCGGCGGGTTCTTGCGAAAAAACACCCGCCACGAAGTCGCAACAGAAGAGAGCATCAACACCTGGTACGGCGTCGAGCGCATTGTCCGAGACGCATTCACCCGTGCGCAGCAGCGTCCGCGCAAGAAACTCACGCTGGTCCACAAAACGAATGTCCTGGTTCATGCCGGAAACCTGTACCAGCGAGTAGTCAATGCCGTGGCACCGGAGTTCCCCGACGTCACGGCCGATTACTGCCACGTGGATGCGGCAACCATTTACTTTTTAACCGATCCCGGGCGCTTCGACGTCATCGTGACCGACAACATGTTTGGCGACATCCTGACTGACATTGGCGCCGCGCTTGCCGGTGGAATCGGCCTTGCCGCATCGGGCAACTTAAACGTTGACGGGACCGGGCCGTCAATGTTTGAGCCAGTGCATGGTTCAGCACCCGATATTGCTGGTCAAGGCAAAGCTGACCCGACGGCGGCCGTTATGTCAGCCGCAATGTTGCTCAATCAGTTGGGTGAGACGGCTGCAGGGAGCCGAATTGAGCGAGCCGTCGCGGCCGATCTCGCCTCCCGAGGAACCCGCACAAGATCGACAACCGAAATCGGGGATGCGCTCGCGTTGGCAACATCGGAGAATGGCTGACATGACTGATCTCTTTCAGGTTGAGCTGAACACCAGCCCAGTCGCCGATGCCGTTCGCGATTCGATTCTTGCCGAGCCTGGTTTCGGTCGGTACGTAACAGATCACATGGCGCGTGCGGTGTGGACGAAAGACCGCGGGTGGCATACACCCGAACTGGTTCCGTATCAGCCATTGGCGATTGATCCTGCCACCAACTTTGTGCATTACGGTCAGTCGATTTTTGAGGGGCTCAAAGCGTATCGCCAATTGGATGACTCAATCGTCACGTTTCGAGCAGATCGCAATGCACAACGGTTTCGGAAATCCGCGGGACGTCTCGCGATGCCAGAGTTACCGGACGAGTATTTCTTGGGTTCAATCGACGCTTTGTTGAAATACGACAATGCCTGGGTTCCAGGCGGCGAAGACCGCTCGTTGTATCTGCGCCCGTTCATGTTTGGCACCGAAGTTGGTCTGGGAGTCAAGCCGTCCGACAGCTACCTGTACCTGCTCATTGCTTCGCCGTGTGGTCCTTACTTCCCGCAGGGAGTTAAACCGGTGTCGGTTTGGCTGTGCGAGGACTACGTGCGAGCAGCGCCTGGCGGCACCGGCGAAGCAAAGTGCGCTGGCAACTACGCAGCATCATTAGTTGCGCAGGCCGAGGCAATTGATCACGGTTGCGACCAAGTGGTGTGGCTCGATGCTGCGGAACACAGCTGGGTCGAAGAAATGGGTGGCATGAACCTTTTCTTCGTTCATGGAACCGGACCAGGCGCGAAGTTGGTGACACCTGAACTCACCGGTGCGCTCCTCGAAGGAATAACGCGCGACTCGATCCTGACCCTCGCGAAGGACCTAGGCTACGAAGTAGCCCAAGAACGAGTCAGTGTCAGTGACTGGCGTAAAGGCAACGAGAGTGGCGAAATCAGCGAGGTTTTTGCTTGCGGTACCGCGGCCGTCATTACTCCGGTGGGCGAAGTCAAGGGCCGTAATGGCAGTTGGACTGTCGGCGATGGAACGCCGGGCGCAATTACCCTGCAGCTCCGGCAAGCGCTGCTCGACATTCAGACCGGAGCTCAGCCTGACCCTTACGGCTGGACTCACCGCATCCAAATGTCTGCCTGAAAACTAACTAGCGCAAGTTGTTGGTGCTACAGGTAGGACAGACGCATTGCGTTGCGGATGACGGTGTACACCTGCGGATCGGTCATCAGGCCAACATGTCCCACTCGCTCAACGTGATGGGCCGAATCAACAGGCAATGGTCTGCGCTTGCCGGACCATGATTTGCCAGTTGCGCTGACCGGAGTGACCAGAATGTCACCGATTGCATCGGCTACTGGTCCGAGTGAACGGGAAGGCAGCGTTGCTGCAATGAAGTGGTAGTTGGCATTCGGCAGCAAAGTGATATCGACGTGGTCCTGGACGTTTCGGTGGTTCACGTCTTCGCTCGCATGATCTTGCGGCGAAACCGATCCATGACGCAGGTCCTTTATTCCAGCACTGCGCCGATTTGCCAGCCGAGCAAGTGGCTTGGTGATCGGGTGCTGATCGATGAGCGAGATAGCTACGTTGGCAGATCGTTCCAAAGCAGTACCACGGTGCGGTGAACCCAGGCAAAAAACCTCATCGACAAGATTGACCCAGAAGTAGTTCGAGTTCAGTCCAACTTCGCACGCACGATGGATAGCGAGCCCACCCATTGAATGGCCCACCAGGGTGAGCCGCTCCACGTCCACGGGCCACGCGAG
>JAHEXM010000035.1:5514-10255 GCA_023252115.1 Micrococcales bacterium
CTGCGCAAATTCCTCGCCAGTGCCGGAGATGTAGTCACCCGAGTTGTAGCGGACATACACCGGAGTCACATCGAACTCGTCCGCCAGTTGACTACCGAAGCTCGCATCCGAACCCCATGCGTACTCGGTTCCAGCGAGGCCATGAATAAAGACGACGATGTGGTTGGTGGCGTTTGGATACGCGCCTTGAAGTGAATCGATGTCGAGAGGGACGGCTGTGTCATTTGCTCGAACTGACATCTGAGGGGAAAGTGCGTTGTTTGCCTTCTTGAGCGAATCACCGAAAGCGCAGGCCAAACCAGACAGCGTCCATGCGCCCTTCTCGGTGTCAGCAAACGCAGTGGCATCTTCGGGAGTAGCTGCTTCAAGGGCAAGACCCGTTCCGGCCGCCGCGATACGAGCGACACCGCGCACGGCTGCATAAATACCAGCTGCGTGCGTGGTGTGGGCTTGGGCAATCAAATTCCCGGGAGCGCCAAATTTGCCGAAGTTAGCGGCGGTGATGGCCGAATGCATGTCTTGAACAACGCCCGAGACCTCAACGACGGCAGCACCGACCGCTGTCGCTGTGCCTCGCTTCTCGCTACCAAGCATGTGTGTGACGGTACCCCTAGCCGGCAAATTTCGGGCACAACCCTGCCCACCGGGAGTGTGATGTGCGGCATTCGGGGTCGTCATTCGGCTTTGGGGTGTGTCAGACTGTCTGTGTGACCAACTTGGTGATCATTACGTAGCGCGTCGAGAAGCCTCAATGGCTCCCGGCGCGCAGCCCCCTGTGTAGCGCCTGGGGGCTTTCTTTATGTAGTGACTCAACGACAACCGAAGGCAAAGCAGATATGAGTACAGGCCAAGCACTGGATGGACGTGGCGAGTTCCACGTATTAGACACGACCCTGCGTGACGGAGCCCAGCGCGAGGGCATTTCGTACTCGGTCTCAGACAAACTTGCAATTGCTCGACTCTTGGACGAGCTCGGTGTTGGTTTCATCGAAGGTGGCTGGCCGGGCGCTATGCCTAAAGACACTGAGTTCTTCGACCGAGCACACAGCGAATTGCAGCTCAAGAACGCGCAGCTTGTTGCCTTCGGAGCAACCCGAAAGGCCGGCGTCAAAGTTGAAGACGACAAGCAGGTCGCGGCGTTACTTGATTCGGGCGCACCAGTTGTCACCATCGTGGCTAAGAGCGACGTTAAGCATGTGACCGATGCGCTGCACACCACGCTGGACGAAAACCTGGCGATGGTTCGCGACACCGTGGCCTACCTGCGCGCAAACGGGCGACGCGTATTTGTTGACCTCGAGCATTTCTTTGACGGATACCGCCGCGACCCCGACTACGGCGTGAAGTTGCTGGACGTTGCGGCAGCTGCTGGTGCGGAGGTCGGAGTTCTGTGTGACACCAACGGCGGAATGCTCCCGTCGGGAATCGGTCGAGTCGTGACTGGTGTGGCCGCACGCACTGATATCCGTTTGGGCATCCATTGTCAGGACGACACGGCATGTGCAGTAGCGAACACATTGGCTGCCGTTGAAGCAGGTGCCATGCATGTTCAGTGCACGGCTAATGGCTACGGCGAGCGAACTGGTAACGCTGATCTGTTTTCGGTCGTTGCCAATCTGCAACTAAAGATGGGGCGACAGGTTTTGCCTGCGTCATCGATGGCCGACATGGTGCGGGTATCACACGCAATCGCCGAGATTGCAAACTTGCACCCAGATACTCACCGCGCCTACGTCGGTTCATCGGCGTTCACTCACAAGGCTGGATTACATGCGAGCGCACTTCGCGTGAATGCTGACATGTATAACCACATTGATCCGTCGTTTGTCGGCGGCGACACCCGTGTACTGATAACTGAGATGGCCGGACGAGCGTCGGTTGAACTCAAGGGTCGCGAGCTTGGCCTCGACCTTGCAAACGAGCCCGAAACTCTGTCGAAGGTCGTCGAGAAGGTAAAAGACCTCGAGCAAGAGGGCTGGACCTTCGAAGCCGCCGACGCATCATTCGAGCTTCTCGTGCGTGACGTGCAAAATCACGACCGCAATTAATTGTTCAACGTCGAGTCTTGGCGCGTCATTGTCGAACAAGGGGCCGATGGTCGCGTTCGCAGTGAGGCAACCGTAAAGGTCTTCGCCGGTGACGACCGCACGGTTGCTGTCGGTGAGGGCAACGGTCCAGTTAACGCGCTAGATAACGCACTGCGAAGTGCTTTGTCACGCGTATTCCCGGAACTTGAGAAGTTTGAGCTGACTGACTACAAAGTGCGCATCGTGGATGGCGTTAAAGGAACGGGCGCAGTGACGCGCGTTCTTGTCGATACGACCGACGGACTTACCGATTGGACGACAGTTGGTGTGCACGAGAACGTCATCGCAGCGTCGTGGATGGCGCTCGAAGATGCCGTTCGGTTTGGGCTGCTTTCCGGCGATCGAAAGTAGTTCGCCTAGATGAAGCTCGCTCGCGTTAAGGTGGAAGGCCAGGTCGCGTTCGCTGTTGTCGATGGCGAGGACGTGCGCGAGCTTGCCGGTCATCCGTTTGAACCGGTTTCGTATAGCGGCCGCACATGGCAACTGGAGAATGTGCGCCTGCTGGCGCCGGTACTGCCGTCGAAAATCGTGGCGGTGGCAAAGAACTATTCCGACCATGCTGCCGAGATGAACTCCGAAGTAAGTGCACAACCGATGGTTTTTCTGAAGCCCTCTACCTCGGTCATCGGACCAGACGATGCCATCGTGATTCCGCCTCAGTCGCAGCGTGTCGATCACGAAGCGGAACTCGCGGTGGTCATTGGTCGTTTGTGCCGCGACGTCCCGGTTGATCGCGTGCGCGACGTGATTCTCGGATACACCTGCGCAAACGATGTGACGGCTCGCGATCTGCAGGCCGCAGACGGACAGTGGAGCCGGGCAAAGGGCTTCGACACTTTTTGCCCGCTGGGCCCGTGGATTGAAACAAGTGTCGGACTGACCGGACCCAAACCCGACGTCGACGACCTCGCGATCACCTGTGAGGTCAATGGTGAGTTACGCCAAGCTGGCAGGACCGCCTCGATGGTCCACAGCGTTTCGCAACTGGTGGCGTTCGTCAGTTCCGTGATGACATTGCTTCCCGGCGACCTTCTGTTGACCGGAACTCCGGCGGGTATCAGCCCACTGGCTGCCGGGGATCAGGTAGACATCACAATTGAGCGAATCGGAACTCTGACAAACAAGGTGGTTGCTGGTGCCTGACTCGCAAGCTGATGGTGCGACGCCGGTTCGCGTGCGCTTTTGCCCATCGCCTACCGGCGATCCACACGTCGGAATGTTACGGACGGCGCTTTTCAACTGGGCCTTTGCGCGGCACACCGGTGGCACTTTCGTTTTTCGGATTGAAGACACCGACGCGCAGCGCGATAGCGAAGAGTCTTACCAAGCGTTGATCTATGCCCTGCGTTGGCTGGGCCTCGATTGGGATGAGGGCCCCGAAGTCGGTGGTGATCACGGCCCGTATCGGCAGTCGCAGCGCGGTGACATCTACCGCGATGTCGCTGACCAGTTGATCGCAGGTGGTTACACCTATGAGTGTTTCTGCACAGCCGACGAGTTGTCGCAGCGTCGCGAGTTGGCGCGCAAAGAAGGTCGTGAATCCGGGTACGACGGTCATTGTCGTGAACTGTCAGCAGACCAGATTGCGGCCTATCGTGCAGAAGGTCGCTCATATGTCGTGCGATTCAAGATGCCAACTAAGGATTGGGAATGGACTGACTTGGTTCGCGGGCCCGTGATCTTCAAGTCGGAATTCGTTCCCGACTTTGCTTTGATCCGGGCAAACGGCGATCCGCTTTACACGTTGGTCAATCCGGTTGACGATGCGCTGATGGGCATCACGCATGTCTTGCGGGGTGAAGATCTGCTGTCCTCAACTCCGCGCCAACTCGCGTTACACGGCGCACTTGTCGAACTGGGAATTGGTTCAGGGGCCATTCCCGAATACGGGCATCTTCCTTACGTGATGGGTGAAGGCAACAAGAAACTGTCCAAACGCGACCCAACGTCATCGTTCTCGAACTATCCGAAGCAGGGCTTCGTTCGTGAGGGCTTGGCGAACTACCTTGCGTTGCTCGGCTGGTCGCTCGGGGGAGACCGCGAATTCTTCTCGTTGGACGAAATGGCGCAAGCGTTTGAAATCTCGCGGGTAAATGCGAGCCCGGCGAAATTCGACATTAAGAAATGCACCGCTATCAACGCGGATTGGATTCGTGCTCTCGACCCCGATGACGTTGCCGAGCGGCTAATTCCATTTCTTATCGAAGCCGGCGCGCTGCCGCCTGAACCGACGGATGCGCAACGAGCAATGGTTCATACGGCGACACCACTTGTCACCGAACGCATGCAAACGCTGACCCAATCAGTCGGCATGCTTGGTTTCCTGTTTGCGGGGCAACCGGGCTGTAACACATTTGCCATTGATTCTGTCGATGTTGCGCTTGTGCAAGCACCCGAAGCTCGGCCCGTTCTCGAAGCGGCCGTGATAGTCCTGAGCCATCTCAATACGTGGGATCTTGCGTCAATCCAAGATTCGTTGCGTGCCGCATTGATCGACGAAATGGGGATCAAACCGAAGTTAGCGTTCACTCCGTTGCGGGTCGCAATAACAGGTCGGCGAGTTTCGCCGCCTCTGTTTGAATCGATGGAGCTGCTCGGTCGGGATGAGACTCTTGCGCGGCTGGCATCGGCGTAGTTACCGGCGGCTATACTCG
>JAHEXM010000382.1 GCA_023252115.1 Micrococcales bacterium
CCGCAAGCTCTGAGTTCTGTTGCGCAACGCGAAGAGATTGTTGGATTACGTCCACGTGTCTCTGACATCGAATTCCTCATTACCTCGCGCTACAGCTTCGGACCCGATGCGCCCTTGTCACTGACCGAATTCACCTCAGCGATGATCAAAGAAACGCCGCTGGATGTGCTGGCAGAGTTCTTCCCCGCGATTGATGACCACGACAAACGTGATGCGATTGCGCAGTTCGCTGGAATTGAAATGTTGGTCATGGTCGGATCGAAAGATTTGTTGACGCCGCCGCACCATTCGGACGAGTTGGTGCGCCTTGCACCGCACGCCGAATTTATCTTGCTCCCCGAGACCGGTCACATGTTGATGCTCGAGCGTTACCCCGAAGTGAATCAAGGACTGCGCGACTTGGTCTATCGCATCCGTTCTGCTGGCATCCTCGATTGAGTCCGATGAATAGTGCGAAGCTTCATGCCGTCACTGTCGTCGCGTCCACCCCGGCCGATACTCGGCGCATCGGCGTTGCAGTTGGTCGGCAGCTGCTAGCTGGTGACCTTGTTGTACTTAACGGTGAATTGGGTTCTGGGAAGACCACTTTGACTCAAGGTATCGGCGAAGGGCTCGATGTGAGAACTCCGATAACGAGCCCAACATTCGTAATTTCGCGGGTGCATCCATCACTTGTTGGTGGCCCGTCACTTGTCCATAGTGATGCTTACCGACTTGTCGGAACGGCCGTCATCGACGACCTCGACCTGGAGACGATTGCTGATGATTGCGTCCTCGTGGTGGAGTGGGGTCGTGGACGTGTTGAACACTTGTCCCAGTCTTGGCTGGCGATCGATCTTGTCCGCGAAAAGGGTTCGGTGGAGCCCAACGGGCCACCCGTCGTGGACGCGCTTGATCCACGAACAGTCCAGATCAGTGGCCACGGCAAGTCCTGGACAACCGAACGATTCGCAGCCATCCGATCAGGCGTTGAGTGTTCGACATAACCTAAGGGCGTGCTGCTGCTGGCGTTCGACACTGCGACTTCCATGTCGACTGTTGCCGTTGCAGGCGAAGGCGGCGTCGTCGCATCAGCAAACGAAATAGTCGGCACTCGCCATGCCGAGGTCACGATCAAACAAATCGCAATGCTCACTGCCGATTGCCGGTCAGACCTAACGCACATCGCGGTGGGTGTTGGTCCTGGTCCGTACACCTCGACGCGAGTTGGCGTGGCAACAGGTCTCGCGCTGGGTAAGGCGCTGAAGATCCCGGTCGTTGGAATATGCACCCTCGATGCGATAGCAGCTGGGGTAATACACGCGGATCGCACACCATCCGAAGACTTCGGCGTTGCAAGCGATGCACGCCGACGCGAAATCTACTGGGCAAAATATCGCGCGGAGAGCGAGCAAGTCGTCAGAGTTGGTGAACCACTTGTTGGGCCGCCGACAGAAGTGATTGCTGCGCACCCGAATACCTCTTGGGCAGGGGATGGTCTGACGCGTTACCCGGAACTGGTCGCTGAGTGCGAGGTTCGTGTCATCGATCCGGCCTTTCCGGATGCAGTTGATGTTGCGCGACTTGCGATTGACGCTCTGCTTGGTGGCGAAGTCACCTCCGCCACCAGTCCTGAACTCAACTCGCACGGCGGAGACGGCGCGGGTGCGGTTCCAGCGGGAGCGGTGCTGCTTGCGCCGGTTCCGCTGTATCTGCGTCGCCCGGACGCTCAGCCGCTGACTAAACATCGGGTGGCAATGCCATGAGCATCGAATACCGGTCAATGAACTGGTCTGACATCCCAACCGTCCATGAAATTGAGAGCCGAGTATTCGTCGTCGACGGTTGGAGCGTAGAGACATTTTGGTCGGAGATGGCTGGAGTGCCTGTCCGTCGTTGGCATGTTGTTGCGACCGACGCTTCACAAATAGTCGGTTACGGGGGAGTTGCATTTCTGGCCCCGGATTGCGATATCCAAACGGTCGCGGTGCTGCCAAGTCATCGCCGTAGGGGTATTGCTCACGGCATCATCGAACGCTTGCTTGAGCACGCGCAAGGACAGGGCGCCTCGGTATGCCACCTGGAAGTTGCAGTCGAAAACAAAGCTGCGATCGAACTGTATGAGCAATTCGGGTTCGTCGAAATCGATCGTCGAGTCGATTACTACTCCAAGGGAGCAGACGCGCTCATCATGCGCAGCGATTTGAGTGGGACAGCCGCTTCGACCGAACTGAGCGCAGAGTCGTGAGCGCAAGTGAGCCACTGGTCCTAGGGATCGAAACCTCATGTGACGAGACCGGTATCGGGATCGTGCAAGGGCACACGCTGCTAGCCGATGCAATCGCCAGCAGCGTCGATGAACATGCTCGTTTCGGAGGGGTGGTTCCGGAAGTCGCTAGTCGGGCACATCTGGAAGCGATGATGCCCACGCTTGATCGTGCCTGTCTGGAAGCCGGAGTTTCACTCGACGACATTGACGGCATCGCGGTTACGGCAGGTCCAGGTCTGGTGGGCGCATTGTTGGTCGGCACCGCGACAGCCCAAGGGCTCGCACTTGCACTTGACCGCCCACTGTTTGCAATAAACCACCTTGCAGCGCACGTCGCCGTTGATGAGCTTCAACATGGCCCACTACCGGAGCCGACGATCGCGCTACTGGTATCCGGCGGACATACGAGCCTGCTTCAAGTGCGTGACGTGACCTGCGATATCGCGCCATTGGGCGCGACTTTGGATGATGCCGCGGGTGAGGCCTTTGACAAGGTTGCCCGGCTCTTGGG
>JAHEXM010000383.1 GCA_023252115.1 Micrococcales bacterium
GCTGGAACCTCCCGACTGCAACTGAGCCGCGGTGATCTGGAATCCGCATCCGCTCGGTGGATATCCACCGATGCCACAGACAAGTCCATTCGGGTCTTGGCGGACCGATGTCACCGAAGTCAGAGTCTGCAGTGCACTCGATGAGGTTGGGACGGTCGCGCATTGGGATTGCATCTGTGGTGGCGTAGTGCCCTGTGGTGCTTCGGACGCGGTGCCAAAGTCGATGACGACGGCGACCTTCTTCTGTCCACTAGGTGCGGGGTTCGTTCCGCAAATTGCCGAGAAGCTGCCTTCAACGCGTGGTGGCTCCGAGATGGTCGCCGACGCTCCGACTCCCCATCGGTAGCCGACCGCCGTTCCGTTGGCCGGGGTGACTGACTGTGCTCCAGTTTGGCTGTACTTCCAGGCCCCCGAACCGGTGGTGCTCCACTCCGACCAAAACACATACAGCGAGTCGGAACTACTACTCGAAGCAGCTGTGGCGGGAGATGTTTCTGTTGGTGATGCTGCCAGGGCAATGCTTGGTGCTGACACCATCACCGCGACCGCGACAGCGATGGAACTCAATAGCTTGCGCATAGTGGGCCTCTCGTAAAGAGGGCCACAGCCAGAGCCGATGTACATCGGGCTCCGTCCTGCAGACCTCGACAGACGTGAGCCGCTCGCGTTCGTCCAGGTGCTCCGGCTTGCCGCAAATTCCGCATCATTTGATGATGCGTCGCGGCCTACGGTTGCGGGTCAGCGCCGGATTTTGACCGGCTTCCCCTGCACAGACGCGTTCGTTGATTGCCGTATCGGACGGCAATCGTTGGCGATGCTACTCGGAATCGAGCCCGTCGCCCGGATGCAGGCTCATCGGCCCATAAATGAACTTGCCGTCCTCTTCAAGGGTCACCGCGTCAACGCCATCTGCTGCCAGATCGCGCCACACCTCACCAACCCAACTTTCAGCATCGGATTGTGAGGGAAATGTGCCATCAGGGGAGTTCGCGGCGCTTGGTTGCGCGGGGGAGCCGTCTGCTTTTTGAAAAGACCACGACCAACTCATGGCCGCTCCCTTGGTGACCGAGACTTATCGGGATCGCTAATGACAACTGCTCCGAGCGCGTCATCGATCTGAGACAGAACGCCAGCATCGAGCGTGACGCCGCATGCCTGAACGTTTTCGGTGATTTGCTCAGGGCGGGACGCTCCGATAATCGCGGCTGACACCGCCGGATTGGCTAGCACCCAAGCAAGTGCCAGTTGCGACATCGACAGTCCAAGATCGGTCGCGATCGGCCGCAGAAGCTCGACTCGTTCGCGGACTTCATCGCTGAGCCATTGTTTGACGTAGGTCGCGCCTTCGGCAGTCGTCGCCCGGCTTCCTTCAGGGATGGGTTTTCCTGGCGGGTACTTGCCAGCCAAAACGCCTTGAGCTACCGGCGACCAAACGATTTGACCGATTCCGTATTTCTGGCTGGTCGGAATCACCTTGCCTTCGATGACGCGCCACAACATTGAATACTGGGGCTGATTCGAAACAATGCGATCAAGGCCAAGTTGATCCGCGATCTTGACTGCCTCTTCAATCTGTTCTGCGGTCCACTCAGAAACGCCAACGTAGAGAACTTTGCCTGCGCGGATTAAGTCGTCGAAAGCGCGCAGAGTCTCTTCGAGCGGCGTGTGATAGTCGAATCGGTGTGCTTGATACAGGTCGATGTAGTCAACACCGAGCCGACGCAACGATCCATCGCATGCTTCGCGGATGTGTTTTCGCCCTAAGCCACGCTCGTTAGCTCCCGGCCCGATCGGCCAGAACAGCTTGGTGAAAATTTCGAGGCCTTCGCGACGTTGTCCCTGCAACGCGCGACCCATCACCTCTTCGGCCTTGGTCTCGGCATAGATGTCTGCCGTGTCAAAGGTGGTGATGCCGCAATCGAGGGCTTCGTTCACGCACGCTTTGGCACGGTCTTCTTCAACTTGTGATGCGTGAGTGATCCAGTTGCCGTAGGCAAGTTCGCTGACCCACAGTCCGCTAGTTCCGACGCGTCGGTGCTCCATATCCGGCAGCCTAGGGCAGACCGGCTACTTCTTCTTTGGGGCCTTTGGAATGACGGGGGCGCCGCCAGCCTTGATCTTGGGCTTGGGCAAACGAAGTGGCCGAAGTTGAACCATGCGCATGACTGCGTAGAAGTTAACGCCTTTGCGCTCTGAGGCGTCAGGGAATTTTGCTTTGAGTTCCTTATTGAGGCGGAACAACAGGTACCCAACGTTCAGGATCACGACCACCAGAACGATCATCCACATCAGCGTTGCGAACACCTGCAACTGCGGGTTGCGCGTGATTGCTGTCAGGAGCACGACCACAGCGATCGGAACGAAGAACTCGGCAAGTGTGCGGCGGCGGTCGACGAAGTCACGAACTGCGGCCTTGACTGGGCCCTGGTCGCGAGCTGGTAGTGCGCTGTCATCGCCAGCAAGCAAAGCCTTGCGGTTCTTTTCGCGAGCTGCCCGAACTGCGGCCTTCTCGGATGCCTTGCCAGCCTTGCCGCCCTTGCTCTTGATATCGGCCTTCAGCTCTTCTTTGCGAGCTGCTTCGGCTTCTTTTCGAGTGGGCGTTGGACGACCCTTAGGGGCGTCTGCGGTGACCGTAGGAGTGTCGTCTGCGACTGCTGTGGTGTCCGTGGACTTTTTGCCAAACATCTATCTAGGGTACGTGCCCGGTCAACCCCCACTGGCTGGGCGGGTAACTATGCAGGCAAGGCCAGCATTCGG
>JAHEXM010000413.1:0-2017 GCA_023252115.1 Micrococcales bacterium
GGCAGCAGCTGCAGTGCGCCTTTGACCTTCGTCACGCTCAAACTTCCGGTTCCGCAGCATGAATCTTATCCCCAAGCGCTTGTTTTGGGACTAGGTGTTTGCGTACGCGGGCAGCTTCGTCGCGCACTTCCTGCTCAAGATCCGGGGTTATCTCAGCTTGCAGAACCTTGTCGAGGACACGTCTGTTGCGTTCTTGAGTAGCCACCCAACGCACTAGGCCGGGCTGGTTCGGGGTGAGATTGTGTCGTGCCACGTCCTCGGCGAAGCCGTCACGCGCAACCGTCAAGAACGCCAACATCTCGATTCGTCGCGGTCGCGGAATTGGTCGTGTTCCGTGCCGCCAGGCGCTGACCATGGGACGGCTCACTGAGTACGCACGCGCCACATCCGCGTCACTGATGCCAAGCGTTTCGAACGCGAGCATCAGAGGCGGTGCACTCTTTGCGCGATGCTGTTGGAGAGCTTTCATCAATTCGATCGCTGACCGCATGCGCTTAACTCTGTTAATCAAATTCCTGCCCGCTGTCAAGGGGCCGTCTCACACTCATCGCACTCAGCTGGTGCGCTCGCGGTCGCCATCCACCACCCCACCAGTCCGCTCCAGCCGCGTCAGGTGCTCACGTATGGCCTCGCCAGCGACTCCACTCTTTGTCCGCTGCTGTCTCGTAGCAGCTTGGGCAAGGGCACGCGCGATGCGCTGGGCTGGGCGGAGTCGAAACGTTCTGCACAAATCGTCTTCATGTGCGGCATTGAACCGCACAACTAACGTGCATGCGACGGGCGCGGGGGATAGCAACACCTCGCCTTGACAAGGTCAAACGCCGTGAAGTACGAGACCGGGGAGATGAGACTTGCAGGCCCACTGGTTGCAAGAGTCGCTCGCGCCGCCACGCCGCTGACGAAGCACCCTCAGGCGATGGCCGTGGCGCTACTCTGGATGCTGAGCTTCGCCGCGTGTGCCGAATGGCGCCGTATCTCGACCCTTGAACAATACCGGCATCAAGTGTTGCGCGTGAAGGATAGCGGCCCTGGCGCGGAGCGCCTTCCGGTGGAAGCCGAGCACGATCCCGCCGTGCGCAACTTCATTAAGCAAGACGGAAACCCGGATTATATTCTGGTCGAAGATGTGGAGTCACTAAGACTCATGTACATCGATGAAGACCGCGTAGTGGATTTCAAGAAACATTTCTGGGACGTGGGAAAAAGAGCAACGGTCTCAGACCGCATTCCCGATGAAATCTCCGCGATGTTCACGCGAACCGACCGTGAGCGGCTTGCCGCAGTGCGCGCCAAGGGCGGTACGCGTTCGCAGGAAACCCTCGCACGAACAACTACGCAGGCCAGTAACACCGAGCATGATGCCGGCGATAGGCTCGTAGCACCCACGCCGGGTCACCGAAAGCATCGCGATCAAGAGCGGCAGAAGCCGCCCAGCGCCCAGAGCACTTCAACCACAGCCGAGCCTGGCCGAGCGCAAACGCCGAGCGAAGGCAATGAGAGTGCGACTATATCACCAAACGTTGGGTGGCTCGCGACCCGCAAGCGTGGCGACCGCGTGCGGGTCTGCCCTGATCTTGAAGGCTACCGCGACGCCAATCGCGAACGAGCCTCCGATCAAGCCGCTGAGGACGTCGCCGAGAGCCTACACGCCTGGAGCGACAACTTGAATGGGGGCTTCTTCGGTGCCCGCATGCCGCCACAGCGTGACTTTTGTTACACGGTGGACGATGGCTCCCGTGCGGAACAGATCGGGAAGGCCCGGGGCGTGGTGGAAATTCGGCTGATTGAAAACGTCGAACACCACGACTCGCTCTACTCAACGGACGAGCAGACGGGCTGGGTGAGTGCAAGCCACTTTCACCCAGGGGTGCCACCACGAAGGAAAGGACAATGAAGACGAGGGTCGCCGTGCCCCGGGACTGGGGAGAAGAGCATGGTGAAGGACCACAGGAAGCCGCATAGCCTCCTGACCGTGCTCTCAGTCACAGGACTGTCATCCGTCCTGGGATGGGCTTCT
>JAHEXM010000413.1:2027-2754 GCA_023252115.1 Micrococcales bacterium
TCTGCTCCGTGCACTAGAGCAACGAGCACTGCTGAGTATCTTATTCGCTCGCAAACCCCATTTGCGCCAGATGGGCAGATAGAAATGACGCCCAATAGCCTCACTGACCGAACGAAGACCACGAAGACCGAAAGAGGGATCATCAACGGCGTCGCGTACAGGTTCTTCTACTCGGACGGCAGCGGGAGCTTTGAAGGAGGAAGGGCTAACGGGGTCAGCTACGATGCCGTCAACCCAAACTGGAAGACGTACTGTTTCGTTGATCCAATTAGCGATGCCAAGGCGTGCAAGATGTCGATCAACAATCTTGGAATTGTGGTTTCACAGGATGGAAGAGAAAATGTTCTGATCGGCAGCGATCACTTTCCCGGATCGGAAATTGTGGTTCGCATCGATGGTGAGACGCCCATACGAGCTGCCGCGAAATTTGGTTTTGGAGCAGGGACGGCGAAGAGGATCATCGAAAGATTGAAAACTGCCAAGAAGGTCGCAACGCGCTACCAAGAATGGCCGAACTCCTACGTGACCGACAGGATTTGGGAATTGTATGGCTATCGCGAAACCTTGTCATACATCCGGTGGGCAGTGAAGCACATTAGGTAGAGCGTTCGGCGCTGAACCATTCCGTCGCACGCAAGCCTCTAGCTCTCACCACAAACAATGGCACTAATCAAGTGTCCAGATTGTCAGACGGACGTGTCAGACCTGGCACCGGCGTGTCCGAAAT
>JAHEXM010000384.1 GCA_023252115.1 Micrococcales bacterium
AGAACTCAATGGCAATGTCCTGGGACCGAAATTCGATGAGGCCAGCAAGCTAGCCGGAGGAAATCGTGGGGAAAACCTGCTACCCGATGGCCCGAAGACTTTCATTGGTGGCGGAGCGAATACCTCCAATGCCCCAGGAACCTATTCTGTTCGCGAGAACAAATTAAATTTCCTTAACAACAAAAACGTCACCGGCGACAAGGATCTATACGATCTAGGTAACCGTGGCAGCTTCATCTCGGATGGCGAAGCTTCCGGCGATGCTCAATATTATGAGGATAAGGCATTGCACGTTGAAGATGATGTTGCATCTGAAGGTGGGTTCGCCGGGTTCAAGCAGCAGTTCATCTCCGACGGAAGTGGCGGAACACCCAATTTCGCTGACAACAGTCTGACTTCCCAACTAGGGGGTCATAGCGGCGGGAACATCAATACCGGCGCTGGCACATCCAGCACGGGAAAGATCAGCACCGGCGGGATCAGTCAGGGCCCCGTCGGTTCAGATACGAACCCAATGGGAAGCGGTCAGCCCAACCTGAACCCAGACGCCACCAATCCCACCGGAGAAGAAGGCACCGGCGACAATATCGTCAACAGCCTTAGCGACGGCATCGAAGACATCTAACGGACCCGACAACCCACCCATCACCAGGGACCACACCCCTCGCACCAAAGAGCCGTGCGGTTGCTGACCTGTTGTTCATGACTCATATACTAGTCGGCGCGCAAATCGTATTTAGTCAATATGACCTGGCGGTCACCGGCGAGTGAATGAAATGCTGGCCGGTGGGCCGCCGGGTGTGGTCGCCGATTTCCCCTTGCAGCTGTGAGCGCGTGTTTAGTCTGGTGCGGGGACTGTGGGGACCGTGGAGTGTCGCTTCGAGCACGAGCCCTAGATTCCGCTTCTTCCTGGTCCCTCTCCCGGTGACCCGCCCGAAGAGACTGATTCTGGAGGTGGATGCGATGAAGCAGATCAGGGACCGGGTCGCGGGTTTGGATGTGCATCGGGACACGGTGGTGGCGTGTGCCCGGGTGCAAGATCCGGACCGTTCGGTCCACGTGGAGAAGTCCAGTTTCGCCACGACACGGCGTGGGCTGGAAGAGCTGGCGGCGTTCCTGACGGAGGCGTCGGTGACAACCGTGACGATGGAAGCCACTGGCGTGTACTGGAAGCCGGTGTTTTACGCACTCGAAGGACTTTTCGATGAGTTGTGGTTGTGCAATGCCGCGCATGTAAAGAACGTGCCGGGACGCAAAACTGACCTCTCGGATGCCGAGTGGCTAGCCGATGTTGCCGCCCATGGGATGGTGCGCCCGAGTTTCGTGCCACCACCGGACATTCGGGAACTGCGCGAGCTGACCAGGTATCGCAAGACCCAGGTTGAGGCCCGCGCTCGGGAGATCCAGCGGTTGGAGAAAGTCCTGCAGGACGCCGGGATCAAGCTGACGTCGGTGGCTTCGGCAGTGTGGAGCGCGTCGTCGCGGGACATCATTGAGGCGCTCATCGCCGGTCAGCATGATCCGGTGGTGTTGGCGCAGATGGCCAAAGGCCGGATGCGGTCCAAGATCCCAGCACTCGAAGAGGCCCTCTCCGGGCACTTTGGATCTCATCACGCACTGGTCGCACGCCAGATCATTGACCACATCGATTTCCTAGACTCCTCGATCAGCGCGCTGACAGAAGGGATCACCGAGCGGCTTGTCCCTTTTGAAGCGGCGGTCATCATCTTGACCTCGATCACCGGCGTGGGACGCACCACCGCCGAAGTGATGATCGCCGAAACCGGTGCCGATATGAGCCGCTTCCCGACCGCTGGGCACCTATGCGCCTGGGCGGGAGTGGCGCCAGCAAGTTACGAATCGGCAGGCAAATCAAGACCTGCTGGCACCCGGCGGGGCTCACCGTGGCTGCGAAGAACACTGATCGAAGCGGCTCGGGCAGGAGCACGATCGAAAGGCAGCTACTACTCCGCCCAGTATTCGCGCATCGCCCGGCGGCGAGGCCCGAACAAGGCCGCCGTCGCTGTCGCCCACTCCATGCTGGAAACAGCGTGGCATCTGCTCACCAACGGAACGACCTATGAAGACCCCGGTGCCGACTACTTCCAAAAGCGCAATGATCCACTGATCGAGGCGAAGCGGCTCACCAGACGGATCGAAGCACTCGGATTCGACGTCACCATCGAACCCACCGCAGCCTGACAACCAAACAACAGCCCTAACCAAGCGGTGCCCACCCAGCGGTAACCGCAGCTGACGCATGCCCAGACCGCAGGCACACGATCGCTATTTCACCCTAGCCGAAGGCAAGTCGCCGCTACTTCAGTTCCGGGTCCCGCACGAGGTCAAGGCAGCGGTGGACGAAGCCGCGCGCGCTGGCGGCGTGAGCACTTCTCAATGGCTGCGCGAAGCCGTCGAACACGAACTGCACCACCAGGCCAGCTGACGGCAGCGAATTGACGCTGGCACGTGGCCAGATTTGGACACGCTGGGAGTTGCGAGGGGCATGAGCCCAGAGAAGTGGACCCGCGAGTTGTCCCGACGGTCGGCCTTGCGGGTTCCGCGCTGTCGCCGCTGATCCACCTGCCTGCCCGCACACGCTCGAAGCGAACGTAAGCTGGCGCGGTGGTAGCAACCCAGCCGAGCGCCCTCCCAACGGGCATGTCCGCGAGTGAATCCGAGTCGTTGTTTGAGCGGGCCAGAGCGGTGACGCCTGGTGGGGTTAACAGCCCGGTGCGAGCGTTTGGTTCG
>JAHEXM010000385.1 GCA_023252115.1 Micrococcales bacterium
TCTCTGACCGCCATCCTGCGATGGCGATATCGAGTGCGGCAGCTAGCGCCAACTGAGTCGCGTTTGACACCCCATAGCCCACGTCCTCGACGCCGAGGACACCTAGAACATCCGAGATGGCGATACGCAACAGTTCTCGACCGCGAGCGGCCCGTACCGCGCTGATCGCAACGGCGGGATTGTCATGACGCGCACCGGCAGAACTGATTTCGGTAGCCAGTGTCTGCGGATCGGAAGGTGAGAGTTGTGCAAAGTCCGCGAAAAACCGGACTGATTCCGGGGATTTGATCAGCAACTCCGTCGCATACCTCGACGTGGCAAGTACACGTGCCATTCGTTGGGCAACTGTTGATTCATCGCGAAGTAATCTCAAGAACCAAGGTGTACCGCCAAGTGCATCCGATACGCGGCGAAAAGCCAGCAGGCCCGCATCCGGGTCGGGCGCGTCGGCGAACCAACCAAGCAGCACTGGCAGCAACGTTCGCTGAATCGCAGCCCGACGGGAGACGCCCGAAGTCAACGCTTCGATGCTTCGCAACGCGCCATCAGGATCGTGATAACCAAGTGCCGTCAGCCTCTCCCGCGCTGCCTCACGAGTTAGTCGCGCATCACCGGATGACAGTCGCGCAACCGCGTCGAGTAGTGGCCGATAGAAAAGCTTCTCGTGAATTCGGCGAACAACGCGAGCGTGCGCCTTCCAGGTTTCCAATAGAGAGTCAACTGGCTTCTCTCGGAAGCCCATCGATCGACCTAGCCGCCGCAATGAGACTTCGTCTTCGGGAACGAGGTGCGTTCGTTGTAGGCGTACTAGCTGCATCCGGTGTTCGAGTCGGCGCAAAAACCGATAGGCCGAGGCCAAAGACGAAGCGTCCTCACGACCCACATATCCCCAGGTCGCGAGTGATTCGAGCGCGATCAAAGTAGTTGGACTTCTGAGCATTACGTCGCTGCGCCCGTGCACAAGTTGCAGTAGCTGGACGCTGAACTCGACGTCGCGCAGTCCACCTCGACCGAGTTTGACTTCGCGTTCGGCTTCATCGGGTGGCAATTGCTTTTCTACTCTTCTCCGCATTGCTTGCACGTCATTGACAAAGTCCGCGCGGTCAGCTGCCGACCAAACCAAGGGCAGAACGGCATCGGCGTATGCGCGGCCGAGTTCAATGTCGCCAGCAGCGGGGCGCGCTTTGAGTAGTGCTTGGAACTCCCAGGTTTGCGCCCATCGCTCGTAGTACGCCAAATGACTTGCCAGTGTGCGAACGAGTGCTCCGCTTTTACCCTCTGGACGCAGTGCCGCGTCGACCTCCCACAGTGCGCCGTCGGCCGTTGCTTCGGCCGCCACGGTCATGACGCCGCGAGCAAGCGCCGTTGCCGTGGCAAGGGCCCCTTCGTCCCCCGGTTCAGCGACAAAAACCACATCGACATCGGAGACATAGTTCAACTCACGACCGCCGCATTTGCCCATGGCAATAATTGCCAATTGACAAGCTGGCGCATCTGGATGCAATTCCGATCGGGCAATCGCCAGGCAGGTTTCCAAGGCAGCATCGGCCATGTCCGAGAGTTGGCCTGCCACTTCATCCATCGAGACGTGGTTGGCGAGATCTCGCGCGGCAAGGGCAAGAAGTAGTCGGTGATATCGCTGGCGCAACATCTGCGACGCTCGAATGCCCGATTCGGTGATGGGTAACGCCACAGGCTTGGGCGAATCCGGATCTGCACCAACTGAGGAAAGTAATTCAGTTCGGAGGTCGACAGCGTTTGGTCGCTGATCTATTGCCATTGGCTCCAGCAGGACTTGCCAGTGCTCCGGGTGGCGCATCAAATGCTCGCCCAGGGCTTCGCTAAGCCCTAAGACCGCAAACAATCGTTCACGCAACCCGGGATCATTGGTGATCGCCGCGGTTAGTGCTGCGGCTTGAGTGGGATCTGCAAGCTCGAGAATTCTGCCCAATGCCCGCAAGGCGAGATCAGGGTCTGCTGCACCGCCGAGCGCATCCAAAACTGCCGGATCGTTGACGAACGAGTCCAGCGGCGGGAGCGACAGTTGGCTGGTCGCTATTGCGGGTTCGGTGAATCCCAAACGGGCCAACCGGCCCGCGAGAGTATCTGCCCGACCCGAATCCACCCGGCCAGGCTATCGAGCAACTGCAGGATCAGCGAGGGCTACAAAACAGGCAAGTATTTGTTCAGCTCGAATGCCGTCACTTGCTGTCGGTATTCCTCCCATTCGGCACGCTTATTGCGCAGGAAGAAATCGAAGACATGTTCGCCAAGTGTCTCGGCAACCAGCTCGGAACGTTCCATCGCCTGGATTGCTTGATCGAGACTGGCCGGTAACGGTTGTAGTCCCAGCGCGCGACGCTCTGCATCGCTCAGAGTCCAGACATCGTCCTCGGCACCGGGCGGCAACTCGAGATTCTCTTCGATCCCCTTCATCCCCGCAGCCAAAATCAGGGCATAAGCTAGATACGGATTCGCGGCACTATCAAGGGATCGGAATTCGATTCGAGTTGAGTTGCCTTTATGCGGTTTGTACATCGGAATCCGGACAAGCGCCGAGCGATTGTTGTGTCCCCAGCACACCGACGTTGGTGCTTCGCCGCCGCCAGCAAGTCGTTTGTAGGAGTTCACCCACTGGTTGGTCACCGCCGTGATCTCTGGTGAGTGACGCAAAAGACCTGCAATGAATGAGCGAGCTGTCTTCGACAATTGCCATTCGGCACCTGGCTCGTAGAACGCGTTGCGGTCC
>JAHEXM010000036.1 GCA_023252115.1 Micrococcales bacterium
TGGGGCAATGAGGAACACATTTCATGCCAAGGCCCCAACGGAGGCTGCCTGATATCTACTGCGGCCGATCCGTCAAATGGCTGGAACCCGTTCGAGCAAGAACTCTTCATACAGAACACCGACGGAACCGTGGATCGACTCGCTCACACCCGAACAAGTGGTTGTGGATACTTTGCTCAGTCACGTGCCACATGGTCGCCCGACGCTCGCTACGTCATTTGGGCTTCGGACTGGAATCGAGAGTCCGGAGATTGCTCCGACAACGAGCGCGTCGATCCGATGCTGCTTGTTCTCAAGGGCTCATTGCCCACGGGCGCGGGGAACGGAGCACCGAGTCCGCCACCTCCTGGCGGGGTTCGACGGCTCCACATTGTCAATCGGCGAGTGTCGGCTGCGCGTGTCGGATGGCTTGCCCCAGCTACAGGTCAACTGGGGCTCAGCTATGAAATTATGGTCGCCCGACATGGCCGGACCGTCAGGTCCTGGAGTAACACGGGCACGAGCAGTCAATCGCTGATTCGCGGATTGGTGCGCACGAAGGACTACACGGTCTTCGTCAGGGCTACAAACGTTTCGGGTCAGGGGCCAAGTGCCCGCATAACTGTTCCCGCATTCAGATGACGAACGTTGAAGGGCTGTCGTCTGTGTGATGAACATGAGCCGGATGGATCGTCCGGGGCTCTATGACGATCTGGTCGGCAACGGGTTGGCCAGCCGATTCCTTAAGCAGTCGTTCGAATTGGGTTACCGAGTGATCCCAACGGAACGACCGTGATCGGACTGCCGCGGCCGCACCCATGCGGGTCCGCAATCCCTCGTCGCACAAAAGTGTTCCGAGAGCTCGGCTGAATTCAACTGTTCCGCCCTCAACAAGTAATCCGGTGTGACCATCAACAATTGATTCGGTGACGCCACCAGCACTTCGGTAAGCCACCGACGGGACGCCATGTACTGCAGCTTCCATCACAACCACGCCCCAGCCCTCTTTCAGTGAAGGCAATGCCAAGACCCATCCGGAGGCGATTAGGTCGTGTTTGGTCTTTTCGCTGACGAATCCGTGGAAGGTCACGTAATTATTCGCTCCGGCACGGTCGGCGTAGGCCCGCACGTTCTCGTTCCACCAGCCATCTCCCACCACGTCAACTTGTAACTGGCTTAACTGCGGAATTGAATCCCGCAATAGACGGGCTGCATCGATAACGTGCTCGACCTGTTTGTGTGGCACGAGTCGCGACACCACGACGATGCGCGGGACGGCAGAACGCGACCGGGACACCGCTGGTGGCGATTCAGTTCCATTGCGCACGATCGAAACTCGGTCGGCGGTCACGCCCAGCTCGATTAAGTCGGCGCGGGTCCTTTCACTGACAGCTACGTAGCGACTGTTGCGATACACGCGTGGACCAATTCGTGATTCGAGAATCCATCCAATTCGTGAACGAACGGGTCCATAGACAATCGGCCATTGCTCGCGGTGAACGTGGTGTACCAGGACGACGACCGGCACACCCAGTCGCGCCAGCGGCGAAGCAAACGGGACACCATTTTGGACATCGACAATCACATCTGGCGTGCCCAATTTGCCCCGGCGGAGGTGACTCAAGGCTTGTGGATACACGGTCAACTTTGTCCCGGCGCGGACATAAGTGACGCCCGCAACGACCTCACGGGCAGGGGAGTCCGCATGGGCAGCACAAAAGATGGTGACGTCGTGCCCGCGATCGGAAAGGCCGCGCGCGATGCTCTCGACATACACCTCGGAGCCGCCGCCTTCAGGATTGCGGGTATCGCGCCAGTTGAGCATCACGATCCGCACACGCGCACGGTACGCCAACTTCAGTGTTGACGCCTGCGCCCGCAAATACGCGGAATCTGGGATAACGTGCGCTGGTGAAAGAGGCTGCGCGGCAGGCGACGCTTAAGCGCTCCGTGTCGCTGTTTCGATCATTCCGCCTCGAGCAGACGAAACCCGAAGTCTTTTATCGGGATCTGGCGGATGACGCCGTGGCCCAGGTGCTCTCGTACACCCCCCTCGACGGCATGACCATGCTCGACATCGGCGGTGGCCCCGGTTACTTCGCAGACGCATTTGAGAAGGCCGGTGCGTGGTACACACCACTGGATGCCGATGCCGGTGAGTTCCGACTGCATGGTCGATCGCCTGCTCCGGGCAGCGTCCTGGGGGACGGTACTTCCCTCCCATTTCGGACCGGGAGCGTCGACGTTGCGTATTCGTCCAACGTCGCGGAGCATGTTCGCGAGCCGTGGAAACTGGCAGACGAAATGGTCCGTGTCACTCGTCCGGGTGGATTCGTCTTCCTGTCATACACACTGTGGTTTGGGCCATGGGGCGGTCACGAAACTGCCCCATGGCATTACTTGGGTGGCGAGCGGGCCGCGGCCCGATACGAACGAACCAACGGCCATCCGCCAAAGAACAAGTTTGGTGAAAGCCTGTTTCCGATCTCGGCACACGATGGCCTGCGCTGGGCACAACAGTGTCCCGACGCACAGCTCGTACATGCCGTCCCGCGGTACTTGCCGTCGTGGAGTTGGTTCGTCTTGAGTGTTCCGGGGCTTCGCGAAGTGCTTACCTGGAATCTGCTGTTGGTGCTGATGAAGACATGAGCATCGAAATTCGGGATCGCATCAATACACCGGACTCACCGCCCATAGTCATTGAATCGGACGACAAACGCGCACCGCGTGAACCAATGACGCAGTTGATCTGGCGTTTTCGGTTGGCAGCAATCTGCGCTGTGTTGTCGATGCTGACATTTGTCCAAGACCCCGGTCGGATAGCGGCTGACACAAAACTCGATCTGTCAGTCAATCCGGCAGGGTTGTTGGCCAGGTCTTTACATCTTTGGGATCCGCAAGGATTCTCGGGCCAACTACAAAACCAGGCGTATGGCTATTTGTGGCCGATGGGTCCGTTCTTTTGGGCTGGGCACACGCTCGGATTTCCCGGCTGGGTGGTGCAAAGACTGTGGTGGTCGACCCTGCTCTGCCTGGCGTTCCTTGGTGTGGTGAAGCTCGCCAGGCTTCTGGGCCTAGGCGGACCGTTCTCGCGGGTCGTTGGTGGATTGGCGTTCGCACTTGCGCCAATGATGCTGACCAAGCTCGGCACCATCAGTTCCGAAGCCCTGCCGATTGCGCTTGCTCCATGGGTTCTGATTCCGTTGGTGTGTGGCGCGCAGCGTGGCTCGGCTCGACGGTGGGCGGCACTGTCCGCGTTGGTCGTGTTGTGTGTTGGCGGTGTCAACGCAGTCGCAACGGTGGCGGTGCTGCCACTTGGTGCTTGGTGGATTCTGACTCGCACGCGTGGTCGTCGTCGATGGTCGCTGGGTAGCTGGTGGGTTCTCGGGGTTTTCTTGGCCACGCTGTGGTGGGCAATTCCGCTGGTCATCCTGGGGAAGTACTCACCCCCATTCCTGGACTGGATTGAGTCCTCGTCGGTGACAACGAGCATCACTAATGCACCGGCGGTGCTAAGGGGTTCAACTGACTGGATTGGCTACCTAGCCGACAACGGTGGACCGGTTTGGCCAGCGGGCTGGTCTTTGGCGACCGAGTCCGTTCTGATCGTGGCAACCGGGATGGTTGCTTTATTTGGAATCGCCGGGCTGGCCCGACGAGATATGCCGCACCGAGTGTTTCTGCTGCCAGCAGTACTCACCGGCGTTGCATTGGTCTCGATGGGTCACGTCGAGGCAATTAGCGGTCTCGGTTCGGCAGATCTACAGACACTGCTCGATGGTGTTCTCGCCCCACTACGAAATGTGCACAAGTTCGACGTTGTTCTGCGGCTGCCGCTTGCCCTGGGATTGGTTTGGTTCGTCGACCGGCTACCGAGTCCACAGTGGCTCAGTCTGATCTCTAAGCGCCGTCGAGGGCTGGCACAAGCGCTTGTTGTCGTGACCTGTGGGTGCATCGCGTTGAGTGCTTTACCAATCGTCAACGGTGAGCTGAGCCGCGCGCGATCCTTTGGTGAGATACCCGACTACTGGTATCGGGCGTCGGACTATTTGGCGCATAACGGTGGCAATGGTCGTGCGTTGGTGTTGCCTGGTGCGCCCTTTGCGGAGTTCGTGTGGGGTCGAACTCAAGACGAGCCGCTTCAAGCGACAGGGTCGAATGCTTGGGATGTTCGCGACGCCGTACCGCTGTCCAACGCGGGCCATACCCGGTTGCTTGATGCGATCCAGCAACAGACCGATGGCGGCGTAGGTAGCCCTGGACTCGCAACTGTCCTTCAACGCTCCGGATTTCGTTGGCTTGTTATCCGCAACGATATTGATCCCAATCGCACCGCAACACCGAAGTTGTCGGTCCTTCATGAGGCACTCGCTCGGTCACCGGGAATAACCAAGGTCCAGGAGTTCGGGTCCGCGCTGTCGACCTATTCGGATTCGAGCGACGTCGATAGTGCCGACAACGTCGAGGGCACGTATTCACCCGTTGAGCTATATCGAGTTGGACCGGCCGATGCATCAACCTCGCCTGTCACTATGCGCGATGCGACGTCACCGATCGAACTCGTCGGTGCGACCGAAGGGCTGTTGCCGCTTGCCGACAGTGGCCTGCTTGGTGATCGAACTGTCGTCGTGGCGGCTGATCCTGGTGTTGCTGGCCTGACGAATACTCAATCAATAGCTACCGACACCTGGCGCCGCCGTGAAGTCAGTTTTGGCGCGACGCGCGACAAGGTTTCCCAAACGCTGACCGCGTCTGATCCGTGGACGCTGGATCGCGCCGTTCATGACTATCTAACGCCTGGGACTTTGCCGACATCAATTGCCGAGTATTCAGGAATCAAGAGCGTGACCGCTTCATCGTCTGGGAGTGACATCGATGCTGGCTGGGTACGCGACCCTGCCCACCAGCCGTTCAGTGCACTTGACGGTGACAGTTCCACGGCGTGGGTTACTGGGCGAATTGGCTCCGGTGTCGGCCAATCATGGCGGGTTGCTTTTGACCATGCGCGCACGATTCCAGCGGTGACCCTGTCGTTGGCTGCTGGTTCGCAAACCTCGATGCCAACCATGCTCAACATCATCACTGACTCGGGACGACACTCAGTTTCCGTCAAGGCAACAAACGATCCGCAAACGGTTGCCGTCGGGGGCGCTGCAACTCAATCGCTACGGATTCAATTGGCTGCCGTCGACGACACACATCCAGACAGCGGATTTGGTTTGCGCGAAGTCTCTATTCCAGGGGTCAGTGCGAACAAGGCAGTCCGAGTCGATTCGACCGGTCCGGTGACCGGGGCGGTCTTGAGCGCTGCCCCGGGTGAACGGTCCGGATGCGTGTTTGTGTCTGGTCAGTACCAATGCGTCGACGGATTGGGGCGCCCGGGCGAGGAACAAGCAGGAATTGACCGTTGGGTATGGCTAGCTGCTGGTAACTATCGGTTGTCTTCGAATGTGCAGCCGCGACCAGGACCAGGATTCGATCGGTACTTGCCTACCGCGACTGGCATTGTTGCTGCCGCGAGTTCTCAGTTTGTGCCCAATCCGGCAGCGGCACCACAGTCTGCAGTCGACGGCCAGCGCAACACAGCGTGGGTCGCTGCCGTCGACGATCACCATCCATCAATCACCTTGACTCTCGCTAGGCCAACCCAGATCACCAGCCTGCGCATCGTTGTTCCCAATCGGATGGCTATCTCGTCGCCGTTGGGATTGCGGGTAACCGCGGGCGGGCGCACGACCGACAGTTTCATTGGCGTGTCGGGCCGAGTCGTCATTCCCAAGGTCACGACCAAAACGGTGAAGATTGAAGTTCGGCAAGTGAACCCGCGTCGGCAAATTGCGTTTGGCGGAGATTCACAGCAACTGCCAGTTGGCATTGCCGAAATTCAGCTCGAGGGTGGCACCGACATCCGTGATGACATACCGAGTGGTCGCAGCGTCGATATTCCGTGCGGCAAGGGACCAGGGGTCTCTGTTGATGGAGTTGCGCCGATGTCCACCAGTGCGCACCTGACCAGTACCGAAGCATTGGCTGAAATGCAGACGACTTCTGGTTCATGTGGCAAGGCGACTGTTGCTTTGACTCAAGGTTGGCATCACATCGTGGCTAAGCCGTCAGAGTCCATGTTGGTGAACCAAGTTGACGTCTTGCCGGCAAACGGCGTTGTTCCCGGTGCGGATTCCGGTACCGCAACGGTGCGCACATGGGATTCGAACAATCGTTCCGTCGACGTGGCCGCAACGAGGAAGCCGCGAACCCTGGAAGTCAACGAAGCTTTCAATTCAGGGTGGCAAGCCACACTCAACGGTCAGTCGTTGTCGGCGGTGCAAGTGGACGGTTGGCGCCAAGCGTGGATCGTTCCGGCAGGAGCCGCTGGAACAATCACGATGACCTACGGCCCAGATGGCGGTTATCGCCTCGGTCTACTGGTTGGTCTACTTGCAGTGCTGGCACTCGTCGGCATTGCGCTTGTCCGACCGAGGCGGTCGCCGCTACCGCCAATAGTCGGCCGGAGTGGCCGCTGGTTGGTGCCAATTACTGGCGGTATTGCGATCCTCATTGCTTTTGGTGTTTGGGGCCTGGTAGCCGGAGCTGCAGCTTGGGCAATTGCAGTGGTTGGTAAGTCCCGCATGGCGAGACCCGGACCCGCGATCGCGATCGGCCTTGGGTTGGTAGCGATCGGGCTAGCTGCGGCGTGGACGTGGCCGGACCTGCTTCATCAACCCACCTGGGTGGGCGCACTTGAGGCCTTGTCGATTTCGGCGATGCTCGGTTTTGTCTTGGGCCTCTTTGAACTGAGTCGTTTTGAGCGGGCAATACCCGGCCGCTCGATCAAAACCCACGACAGCCAGGCAAGTGGAATCGTGACCAACACAGTTAACGGGAATAGCCAGTAGAAGCCGCCGGTAAATGGCTCGACGTGAAATGCCCACACCAAGACGCCCTGAACCAACAAATGCCACAAGAAGATTCCGTAGGAAATGACCCCGAGGAACCGCATTGCTGGGTGGCAAAGGAATCTATGCCACAGCGTTCTTTGACTACTCGCCAGGAATCCAGGGAGTAAGAAGAGAAAGGCAATGAGTGGGTAAAACTCGTGATGGATGACGCCACCGAACGCATCCGCGCCGAGCAACGTGTACGGACCGGCGATTGGTGTCGTTAATACAACAAACAGTGCGGCGGTGATAACCAAGACAGTGGCAGTCTCTCGCGCGAATTTTTGCAGGACTACGAGCGCGCGATGAGGGTCCGGCAGTGTCAATCGAACCTGGGCAAGCCCGGCGAACATGCCAACCGCAAACCAGTCCAGGTTGCTTGGCAACCAAAACCCGGACCCGAAGTTTGCCGATAGCGGACCGCTGGTTCGCATGATGGTGAATACGAGGCCGATCAGCCAGCAGAGTCCAATCACGATGAGTTGGCGTCTCATTGAATTGCGCACATCACCTTTGAATCGCCGGATGGCTATCCAGCCAATGACGGGCAATGCCAGATAAAAAGTCAACTCGACTGCGACCGACCAGGTCTGGGTGAGGCCGGCCAGCTGCAAGTCATTGCCGTAGTTCTGGACGAGGGCGATGTTGGCCAGTGACTGGCCGACAGAGGGGTGAAGTCCCGGCATGAAGAGGAAGACTGCAATCACCACCACCCAATACGCAGGCAGGATTCGCCACATGCGCCGTTTGAGATAGGGCTGCACCGCCGGGGCTGCTGTTCCGTTGAGGCCGGATTTTGCCCAGGCCCGGTACAGCAGATATCCCGACAGCACGAAGAAAATGGAGACGCCGATGTCGAATCGTGCGGCGACCGCGCCGAACGGGCGCGACAGGACAAATCCGGTTCCATACGAGACGTGGGTCGCAACGACTAGTAATGCAGCGATTGCCCGGTAGCCATCAAAGATCGCGATGCGGTGGCCCTGGTGTGGCGGAAGGGGAGCTTCGGACGTTTCTAACGCGGCGTCCATATCTCCTCCTTCCAGTCCGTACGAAGCCGACGAATTAAGCGATCAGAACTGATAGCGCGTCGAAATGCAACCGATACGGCGATCCGTTAGCGTCCACCCGGAATAGTTGAGTCTGAAAGGACCCCCGAATGAAGAGAATCATTGGCCTGATCGTTTTCGGGCTTGGTGTCGCCTTCCTTGTCGCCGCACCCCTCTTCCGCTTTTATGTCACGCCCAAGGTCGCAGTGGCGCCCTTGAACCAATACACCGTGTCGACTGGTGTTGGTGTGGCAAACAAGATGCTCAACATCCCGGCCTCAGCAGCGGCCGGCAAAGCCGTCATCGACTCCAATGTGGCGCTGACGAATACCCGCTACACCAAGGGCGATGTCACGGCTTCGCAGCAGAACCCGGCCAAATCGCAGAACCTGGCGATTTACGACACTTTCAGTCGCATCGATACGCCCACTGGTCTGCTCACGGCGTCATCATCGCGCTACGCCTTCAACCGCACTACTTCAGTTCTGTCCAACTGCTGTGGGGCTAATTCAGGCGGTCAGACTGTGAACTTCACGGGCGTCATGCCGTTGAAGTTTCCGTTCTTTGTCGGAAAGCAGACATACCAGATCTGGAATGACTCAACCCAAAGCACGGTTCCTGCTGTTTTCGTTGATGCAGAGAACCATGCTGGTATCTCGTCGTATAAATTCCAGCAGGATTTGCCAGCGACTAAGGTCCCCGGCAGTGATTCCCAAGTGCCTGCGAAACTGGCTGGCCAACCGGGAGCCGGCAATATCTCGGTTGCCCAATACGTCGCATTCCAGGCCACGTTGTGGATCGAGCCGCTAACGGGGCAGATCATCGACTCCTCAGTTCACCAAACCCAGTCCTACCGGGGCGCTGATGGAGCGACTGATCTCGTTGTCATTGTTGACGCCAACTTCAGTGGTCAGCCCGCCTACGTCGCACAGTCCGCCAAGACCATCAAGAGTCTGGCTGACCAGCTGAACCTGGTGAAGAACATTCTTCCCATTGTGTTCTTGATCCTCGGCATCATCTTGATTGCCGTTGGGTTCTTCGTTCAGTGGAAGGGCTTCAAGGAGCAGCAAGCTGCAGCCGGCACTGATGGCTCAGGTCCAAACCCCGAGGACCAACTAGCCCAAGATCCGGCAACGATGGCTCAGCCGCCAATTGACCCGGCAGCTGGTCCACCACCGAGTACAGGTCCGCCACAGGCTTAGATTTGGGCCTTCCGGTACCCTAGAAATACGCGACCGGCCTGCATGTCCTCACAGGAGCAGGCGCATGCGGTTCATTTCGTTTGATCACGTTGTTTCAACGATCCAACGCTGTGGAACAAGGGTCTGTTGCGCAACCAACGAGTTCCATGTCCACCCGGAGCAATTTCCTCCATGACCTCAGCCGTAGCCGAACGACCGTTAGCCCCATCCGTTGCCATTAACGACATCGGCGACGAAGCCGCACTTCTTGCGGCAATCGACGAAACCATCAAGTACTTCAACGACGGAGACATCGTCGAAGGAACTATCGTCAAAGTTGACCGCGACGAAGTTCTTCTCGATATCGGATACAAGACCGAAGGTGTTATCCCGAGTCGCGAACTGTCCATCAAGCACGACGTCGACCCTTCAGAGGTCGTTTCCGTGGGAGATGTGGTCGAAGCCCTCGTCCTTCAGAAGGAAGACAAAGACGGTCGACTGATCCTTTCCAAGAAGCGCGCACAGTACGAGCGGGCCTGGGGCGACATCGAAGCCATCAAGGACGCCGACGGCATGGTCAAGGGCAGCGTTATTGAGGTCGTCAAGGGCGGTCTGATTCTCGACATCGGCCTACGTGGCTTCTTGCCCGCGTCGTTGGTTGAGATGCGCCGCGTGCGTGACTTGCAGCCGTATGTCGGCCAAGAGATCGAAGCCAAAATCATCGAGCTCGACAAGAACCGCAACAACGTCGTACTTTCGCGCCGCGCATGGCTCGAGCAGACCCAGTCGCAGGTTCGCCAGGACTTCCTGACCACGTTGCAAAAGGGTCAAGTGCGTGACGGTGTCGTCAGTTCGATTGTCAACTTCGGCGCATTCGTGGACTTGGGTGGCGTCGACGGCCTGGTTCACGTCTCGGAACTGTCGTGGAAGCACATCGAGCACGCGTCAGAGGTTGTCGAGGTTGGCCAAGAGGTCACGGTCGAGGTGCTCGACGTCGACATGGACCGCGAGCGCGTTTCGCTCTCGCT
>JAHEXM010000386.1 GCA_023252115.1 Micrococcales bacterium
TGCGCAGTAGTCCTTGGCATATGACTGCAAGAGCAGCGCCCGCTCGAGCGGTTTCACTTCGGGATAGCCATTGGTGGCACGCGCGCAGTACGCGTCCTTCTGGTTGTTGTATGCCGCAGTCTTGGCGGCGCGTCCCACGATGCGCCCGTGCTCTTCGCCGGGCACATCAATGCCAGTCGGTCGATCGAGGCCAAACTCCTTGGCCTGATGCACACCAAATTCAGCTGGCGTTCCACTCGGACTCAACCCACCATCACGTTGCCACTGATCAAACGCCAACTTGTAGAACACTGTGTCGCACGAGACCTGAAGTGCCCGAGCAAGACTGATTGCCCCGTACGACTCTGACTCAAAGTTCTTGAACTTCTGGTCACCGACCGCATATGAAGCTGGACAGGGCACAAACGAACTCAATGACTCGCCTGCGGCAGCTGCGGCAGCAGTCGACACAATCTTGAACGTCGATGCAGGTGCATAAAGTCCTTGGATCGGACGGTCGAGCAGTGGGTTGTTCGCACTAGGTGCGGTAAGTGCCGCGTAGTTTTGTTCCGAGATTCCGCCGACCCATTGTTGTGGGTCGTAGGTCGGATACGACGCCATCGACAGCACGTGTCCGTTGGTTACGTCAACGACAACAGCCGAACCTGAATCACCTGCCAGTCCTGCGCCATGAGCTCGATCAACTGCGGCTTGAAGTTGCTTCTCGACGATTCCTTGCAGTCGTGCGTCGATGTTGGTGACCAAGTTCTCGCCGGCCACCGCCTGGGTATCTTCCAGGGTCGTGTTCTGTTGCCCGGTACGGCTGACTGCAACTCGCGACATCCCAGGTGTTCCGCGGAGCCCGGTGTCGTACTGCTGTTCAAGCCCTGATCGGCCGACTTCGTCGGTGCGGGCCAGTCCGCTATCAGGATCGGCGCCGGCGAGCTCCTGCTCCGAGATCGGACCGAGGTACCCAACGACATGCGCGGCTGAAGCTCCGTATGGTCGCGGGTAGGCGCGCACCGGTCGCAAGTCAGTCGAGATCCCCGGCAACGTCCGTCGTTGCTCAAGCAGTTGCAGCCCAATGTTTTGCGGGACGTTTTCACCAATCACCACAGGTTGTCCCGCGGGACCGTTCCAACACAGTGGTTGTTTCAACGCACCGGGTGTTCCGCAGGGGCGCATTCGCGCGGTGATGTCGTCGTATGTTGTGCCGAGTTCAGCAGCCACCTCGGTGAGCACTGCTTTGCCGCCGTCACGCTGCTTGCCGAGCGCGATGCGGTCTGCCGTAACCGTTAGCGATGACTTGTTGGCAACGAGAGTTCGTCCAGCTTGGTCAAGGATGAGTCCGCGTGGCGCAGGTGTGATGACTTCGCGAACACTGTTGCCAACGGCAGCCGTTCGATACGTCGATCCTTCAACTAGCTGCATCCAAGCCAGTCGAATAAAGAGCGTCCCAACCAGTGCCATGACAAGCACTTGAATGACGATCACGCGCGAATCGCGTCGACGCCACATTCGGCTCATGCCAGCCGTCCTTCGTCCACAGCTCCTCGGTAGAGCAAACCGATACCAGGCAAGACCACAATCGCTAGCAGCGCTGAATACACCACCTCGGTTACGAGTAAAAGCGGTACTCGTGTCCAGGTGACTTCGGGGATTCCAATCAACGCTGAAATAAGCGTTTGCCCGAGAAAGGCTGCACCACACAAACCGGCGACGCTGACAATTGAGTCGAGAGCAGGTTTGCCAAGGTCCGGTGTCATATGCCCAGCAATAAAGCCGACAACGGCAAACACCGCGGCGGTTTGTCCAACAGCACCTGCGGCGGGCGGGGCTAGATCGACTAAGACCCCGGCGGAAAAACCGACCACCGTTCCCATTAGTGGGCCGCCGCCCATCGCAAGCGCAAGTACCACCACCAGCACCAAATCCGGGGTCGCACCTGGCAAGTTCAGTCGCGACAGAAACGCAACTTGCACCACTAATGCCGTCAGCACCGTCGCCACCGCTATCAAGACGCGGGGGCCGGTCATTCTCACGGTTTGGCCCCCGACGGGCTCGCGACCGGAGCCGGCGGCAAAACACTGTCACGTGGATCGGTGCGTGGAGCGACAACGACGACACCGACTATGTCTAAAGCCGTGAGGCGCGCAGCCGGGTCAACGATGGCGACTCGGTCTGCTTGACCCGGGTCCCCTCGAAATCCAACGATCGTTCCCGCAGGCAGTCCTGGGGCGTACCCGCCCCCGCTTTGCGAACCAAACGTGACTATGCGATCGCCGACCTTCAACGGCGATGTCGGATCAAGCAATTTGAGAACACTGCGATGTGGATCGCCTGTGCCTTCCAAAGCTCCGACTTGGTCAGTTGCCTCAACGCGCGCGGCGACCACCGAGTCGCTATCACTGACGAGCTGAACAGTCGATGTTGACGGACCCACTGAAGCAACGCGTCCGACCAGGCCATCGCCAGAAATGACACTCATGTCCGTCGCAATGCCGTCGTTACTGCCAGCGTCGAGGGTGATCGTGCCCGAAAACGTCTGTGCCGTTCCGTAGGCGATGACGCGCGCCGGAAGTACTCGATATCCGCCGATTCCGGCAGTCTTGAGTAGCGAGTTCAGTTGCGCCGATTGACCTGCAGTCACCGCCGCGCTATCTGGTCCAGTCACTAAGCCATTGAGTTGCTCTTTCGCCGCCGAGTTACGAGTGTCAGCGTCGCCGAAATGAACGGCCGAGTGAGCCAGGGTGATGACAGGAGCTGC
>JAHEXM010000387.1 GCA_023252115.1 Micrococcales bacterium
CTACACCGCAACGACGCCAAGCGACATGGCCGAGGAAATATCGGTGCGCCACCGTCAGTCGACAAACTCTCTGGGGGACTAGGTGGTCGTCATGCAATCAACAACAACGGCGCTGGCTGACGTCGACGCTCATGCTGACTTAGTGGCTCCTGGCAACGCTTACGGATCGCGTTCGCATCGGCTGCTCAATCGAATCCACTACCGGCCTCACGGGAATTCGTATTCCGCATTTCCAACAAATGATTACTCGCTCAACAAACACATTTCGGAATGGCGACCTTCAGAGGTGTGGTTTCACCGATTGCCCGAATTGATTAGTCGCCTGGCGCAGGCGGGGTTGACTGGTCGTGGCGGGGCGCACTTTCCGGCCGCCGAAAAATGGCGGACCGTTTCATCAAGCGGTCAGCGGCCAATCTTGGTCGCCAATGGAGCAGAAGGTGAACCCTGGAGTGCCAAAGATGTGACCTTGCTGCTGAATCGGCCGCACTTGATTCTTGACGGGCTCGCGGCCGCTTCCCAAGCATTTGGGACCGACGAGGTCATCATCTGGTGCAAGCAGGGAAGTCCGGCGATCAGCTCCATTCAAAAGTCTTGCGCCGAACGTGCCGCCGCTGGCTATGCCGATCCGGTGTTTCGCATTTTTGAATGCCAAGATCACTATCTGTCGGGAGAATCCAGCGCACTGATCAACGCCCTGACCAACGGAACCGCGTTGCCGAGCTTCCAACAGTCCCCAGCCGCGCTCGCCGGAATCAATGGTCGCCCTACTCTTGTTCACAATGTCGAGTCGTGGGCAAACGTCGGAATATTGACGAGATCCGCTTTCGCCCCGACTCGTTCGCAACTCATCACCTTGGTTACCCCAGCAGGCCGATTCGTTTTCGAATCCACTCCCGATCAAACACTGGGCGACTTAGCTGAACAGGTTCGCCAAATCACGGGGAGCCAATTGCGCGATCAAGATTGCGAAGCTGTCCTCATTGGCGGCTTCGGCGGTAGTTGGGTGCCGTGGCTTGAGGCACGTGATTTGGTCATAGATGAATCGTCGCTAAAGGCGCGCAACCTATCTGTCGGGGCCGGTGTAGTCGCACTTCTTCCGAATTCAGGTTGCGGGCTGCGTCAGACCAGCCCAATCCTGTCCTACCTGGCAGCCAGCAGCGCACGCCAGTGCGGCCCATGCATGTTTGGCCTTGACGAGGTTGCAAGCACATTCGCGTCGCTGGCGAGCGGTCGAGTAAGTCGTCGGTCCTTGAATCGGTTGTACGAGACGCTTGGATTGGTTGAGGGCCGGGGAGCTTGTCACCATCCGGATGGCGCCGTTCGGTTAGCGCGATCCGCACTGTTCACGTTCTCAGCCGATGTTGAAAGGCACGCACGACGGGGCCGCTGCGTGCATCACGGAAGCCAAAGTGAGCTGCTGCCAGTCCCGCCTGCGAGGTCACGATGAGCCACCGATCAGCCCGACGGGAATCGGCCCCACCGATATTGCGAGTGGATCCCATCGCATGCGACGGAATCGGGATGTGCGCCCATGTCGCACCTAGCCTCATTGAACTTGACCGCTGGGGATATCCGATTCTGTTGGAGGCTGCGCCCGGCTCGAACAAGAGGAATCAGGTTGCGGCGGCTATTGCCGCGTGCCCCCGACGTGCCCTGTTTAGCGAAGTCGCGAAATAGACCTACGAATTGCTGTCACTCATGAAATCGAACCACTGCATCGATGCCACGATTGGGTGCTTCCTGGAGTTCGACAACTGCTCCCGCGGCATCAGCAAGTTGGCTCACGATCGCTAACCCCAATCCGGTGCCCGCGTTGTCTGCACGTCCTTGCCAGAACCTGTCAAACGCGCGTGTCCGCTGCACTGCGCTCAAACCCGGACCCTCATCTCGCACGCGCACCGTTGCGCACTGCGCATTCGCTCCATCGTCGTGTTCAACGAACACAATGACCTGTGACCCTGGCGGACTTACCGAGATTGCATTGTCGATGTAGTTATCGAGGATTTGCTCGGCTGCTCCCGGAATTGAGGTCACAATCGCTGGACCATCAGATGCAACCGTCAAGGAGACATTCTGTTCCTGTGCAAGTGGTTGCCACATCTCAACCCGTTCGCGAGTCACCGAATCCAGGTCGATCGAGACCTCGTCCATCTCCATGGCTTCAGTTCGTGCAAGGCGAAGGAGCCCCGCGATCACGTGCTGGAGCCTTTCTGTCTCAGTGCGGGCAACATCTAGCGCTGCTTCGGCATCGTTTGGATTGGTCTCGATCGCTTCAGCTGCCTCGTCTAGCCGTAGCCGTAGAACTGTCAGTGGCGTACGCAGTTGATGAGACGCATCGGCAGCAAATGACTGCTGTGCCTCCACCAACCTCTCAAGGCGGTTCGCCATCGTGTTGAGATCTTGACTCAGTGATTTCAACTCTGGAGCACCACTTATTGGGGCAGCTCGTGCCGACAGATCGCCGCTCGCAAGCTGAGCAGTCGTTCTTTGCAGGCGTCGCAATGGTCTGGTGATTGTTCCCGCTAGCAAGATGGCCACTGCCACGGCACCGAGCAATGTGAGGCCAGCGACTATCCCGATACCGCGCACCCGCTCATTGACCCGCTGGTCAAGCACACTTGCTGGCAGTGTTAGTCGAACCGCGCCAACGGTCTTCGCTCCACTGATTACAGGAACAGAGACGTACAGGATTCGCAACCCCAGGGTTGTGGAGTCACGCTCTCCAGATGAAGTCTTG
>JAHEXM010000388.1 GCA_023252115.1 Micrococcales bacterium
CCGTGAAGCCAGCGAGGGCCAGCTTGAGCGCGAGCGCAAAGGCCGCCCATTCAATGGGGCCGCCCCGAAAACCATCGCCAGAAACCGGTTCGGGATGCCTCGGACCGGTCCAGCCGGGTTCCGGCAGAGCCGGGAAGCTGTCAGGGGCGTAATAGTCGCCTACCCAGTTATAGATCCCTTGATCAGAGACAGTCGACGGTGCAACCAGATCTGCCCACAGCAATTCGAGATTCATCGCTGTTGAGAGACTTGAGCTGTCCGCAATCACGCGCACCCATTTCCTCTGACGTATGCCTTGGCAACACTCTAAGCGCTGGACTCGCCCACCACATGTCGAGTCGCACAACGTAAAGTCGAGGCACCATTTCGACGAGGAGTTGACGATGAGCCAGGTATGTGTTGTCGGCACGGGATATGTGGGTCTGACGACAGCTGTCGGGTTGGCGCACCTTGGCCACACGGTCATTGGGGCCGACATTAATGACGAGAAGATCGCCACGCTCCAAGCCGGCGGGGTCCCGTTTGTCGAAGAGGGCATGGCGGATCTCCTCGCTGAAGGGCTCCGCCGTAAGCGTCTGAGCTTCACGACAGATGTCGCGACTGCGGTCTCGAAGGCCGAATTTGTTCTGCTGTGCCTCCCCACTCCCCAGGGCGCCGACGGAAACGCTGATCTGTCAGCCGTTCGAGCCGCCGTCAAGTCGATGGCACGTCACCTTGCCGCCGACTCTGTCGTGATTACGAAGTCGACGGTGCCCGTCGGTTCGGCATTCGAGATCACGACACTGATTGACCGCGGCGATGTGATGGTGGTGTCCAACCCGGAGTTCCTTCGCGAAGGCACCGCAATTCACGACTTCATGCATCCGGACCGCATCGTGATCGGCGCGCAAGACCAAGCTGCTGCTGCACGCGCAGTGAGTTTGTATTTGAAGCTCGCGGCACCCATCGTGGTGACCGACCCCGTATCTGCGGAAATCATCAAATACGTTGCGAACTCATTTCTCGCGACCAAGATTTCTTACGCAAACGCAGTTGCTCGTTTGTGCGAGGAAACGAGTGCAGACGTTCGCGACGTTTTGCTCGGCGTTGGATATGACACGCGCATCGGGCATGAGTTCCTGAAACCCGGCCCTGGTTGGGGTGGCTCGTGCTTTCCGAAAGACACTCAGGCGCTTCTTAGTCTCGCCCGGCAGTACGGCTTCGAATTCGAGCCGCTGGTTGGTGCCGTCGCAGTTAACGATCAGCAAAAAGCCCGGGTCGTCGACAAGATCATGAAGCTCACCGACAAGAAGAATCCTGTAGTGGGAATCTGGGGCCTGACGTTCAAAGCAAGAACAGATGACATTCGCGATAGCCCCTCGATTGCGATTGCCGAAGCGCTGATCGAACGGGGGGCCAAGGTAGTCGGCTATGACCCGACGGTCGAGAACGAAATCGGACAGATCACGGTTAGTAGCGATCCGTATGCAGCGCTTGACGGCGCGGATGTTCTGGCTGTACTCACCGAGTGGGAGGAATTCCGCTGGCTCGATGCAGAGAAAGCAGCCGAAGCGATGCGGGGTCGTGGCGTTGTCGATGCCCGCAACATTCTGAGTCGTTCGAATTGGGAGCACGCCGGATTTGAGTACGTCGGAATCGGCACCTAACCGGCAGAACCTCGGCGCGCGGCGCATTGTGCCTGGAAATAGCTCCTGTATCCTTTCCCCTGATGGAAACTTGATCATGCCGAGTGTCCACTAAACATCCGAGGTACCAGTGAAGTTATCGATCTTGATGCCGGTCTACAACGAGGCAGCAACAGTTCAGACGATGATCGACCGGGTTCTTAAAGTCCAGTTCCCCTGTGAAGTTGAGCTAGTCATTGTCGACGATTGCTCAACCGACGAGACTGCGGCGATCCTCGACCAGGTCGAGTACCCCAACGTTTTGAAACTCCGGCACGCAAGGAACCAAGGCAAGGGCGGCGCGATCCGCACGGCTTCAAATGCAGCAACCGGTGACTACCTCATCCCGTGTGACGCCGATCTGGAGTACCAGCCTGAGGAAATCCCGCTCCTGCTCGACCCGGTAATTCGGGGCGATGCAGACGTTGTATTTGGCAACCGTGCCTTTGGCAGCCACACGTCGTACTCGTACTGGTATGTCATCGGCAACAAGGGAGTGACGACGGCGGCCAACGTCTTGTTTAACTCCTACATTGGTGACCTCGAAACCTGCATGAAGCTCCTGCCAACAGATCTTTATCGCTCCCTGGACATTCAGGAAAAGGGTTTCGGCATGGAAGCCGAAATCACCGGCAAGCTGTTGGCCCGCGGCATTCGTCCGTTCGAGGTTCCGATCAGTTACCAGGCTCGCACTCGCGAGGAAGGCAAGAAGATCACCTGGAAGGACGGCGTCGAAGCTGTCTGGATCCTCGGCAAGATTCGTTACAAGTCTCGTAATGATGCCGCCCGTAAGAAGCCGACCGGGGCGCGCAGGGCTGCCTAGTAATGCAAGGCGATGCCACACGCATTCTTGTCACCGGCGGTTCCGGCTTTCTGGGGTCCCATCTTTGCGATCGCTTGATTGAAGCGGGTCATAGTGTCGTGTGCGTTGATAACTTTTACTCGTCAAGCAAGTCGAATATCGAGCATCTGATCGGCAATCCGCAATTTGAGTTTCTGGATCACGACATCATCGAGCCGCTATACGTCGAAGTAGACCAGATCTACAACCTCGCTTGTCCCGCA
>JAHEXM010000389.1 GCA_023252115.1 Micrococcales bacterium
AAGCGGACTGAGCCCAACCGGAGGTGCACCGTGCGAGCTACTCGCGGTCGCGACCTATGGCTTGCGCTTTCTGCTGTGATGCTCGTGGGCTTCATAGTCTTTCGCAACGACACGCAAATCCGAGCTGTGCTGTGGACGGCATTGGGAATCGCGGCGGTCATCGTCATCGTGATTGCCACAGTCGCTCGACGCCTCTGGGCACGGTCAGCCTGGGTGCTGGTGGCAATTGCAATCGCCGTCTATGTGATCGGCGGGCTGCTCTTTGCCTACCGAATCTTTAATGTGGCCGAAACCGAGCGCCTATGGATTTCAATCTTCACGTCAGCGACGTCTTACAGCTTGATGATTGCCGCAATCCTGGTCCTAGTTCACATGAGGCGGATCTCGACCGACGCCAGCGGCTACCTCGACGCTGCTGTCGTACTCGTCGCAGCCGGAATGCTCGCAGCAGAGTTTCTGATCTACCCCATCCTGCAAGACGGGACATTGGAAACCCTTGAACGCGGAGTAGGGATTTTCAATCCGATACTCGATGTCATCTTGTTGGCCGCCACCGTCCGACTCTGGTACGCGACAGATCGCGCAGCCAACCGAGCAGTGCGCATTCTTGCGATCAGCTTCTTGCTGCTCGTTGCAACCAACGTTGTCGACATGTTGGTTGCATTAAAGGGCCCACCAGACGGAACAGCGACTATTCAAGGAATCATCCAAGTCGGTTACTTGCTCGTTTACATCGTGGCGGCCGCGGCTGCACTAGATCCAACAGCTGTTCGGCCGCCTGCGGCGGACACCGATGCTGGACTGTCAAACCGAAGCCGAGTCTTGACGATGCTTGGATTGTGCATCCTGGTTCCCCCCGTGCTGTTGCTGTTTCACCGTGACACTTCAACGTTCTCGCAATCGCGCGCATTCGTCATTGCCACTTTGGTGCTGACCGTCCTTCTTGGATTCCGAATCAACTTGCTGGTCAAGGGTTACCGCGAAGCTGTGCGCCGCGAGCATTTGCTGCGCGAAATCAATGCTGGACTTATGCGCGCAACAAGTCGGACGGATGTATCTGCTGGGCTTTCGGAATGGGCAGCAAAACTAGTGGAGCAGGAGCCAGTGAGTTGCTCGCTCGGAACAGTCGACGATTTGGCCGCTCGCGGCATAGGTCCGTTCGGTACCCGAGTGCGCAATGCCGACGGCGACATTCGGTATCGAACTGTTGTCTCTGTTCCCGGAACAATGCCGCGCCAACGTCTGGTGGTTGACACGCCTGACCTCGTGAGCACCCCTGCGCAAGCGTCACTTGCCGTCTTAGGGCAAAGCGTTGGTATGGCTCTCGAACGCCTCAACCTGAGTCGTCGGGTGATGGAACAAGCGACGGCCGAACGTCTGGAACTTCTGCTGCACAACGCAAGCGACGTCATCATTCTTGTTGATGCAGAAGGCACGATGCAGTACGCGACCGAAGCAATGCGTGACTTAACCGGCCAATCGCCAAGTGAGGTTGTTGGCAAACAATGGGCATCCCTGTTTCAGGATCCGGCTCTGGCACTTGGACTTCTTGAGCGGGCTCACACGACTGACGAATCAACCGGCGATTTGGTTATCGATCCTGCGGCAGTAAATGCGGAGTTCGCCGACCCGGCGCCAAGTCGTAAGAAGTCAGACGGCACCACTGAAACTATGTCAAAGCGTGTCGACGTCAATGTGGTGTGGATCGAGGCAGATGACCAGTTCGTGGCAACCCACCATGACGTCACCGATCGCGTTCGACTCGAACAGGAACTCAAGCATCAGGCATTCCACGATGCATTGACTGGACTCAACAACCGATCGGTATTTCGTGATCAGCTGGTCCGCGCTAGCACTCGTGCACGGCGAACCGAAAGTATGTTTGCAGTCCTGATGCTCGACCTCGACGACTTCAAGAACGTCAATGATTCACTCGGCCACCCAGCGGGTGACGAGCTGCTTCGCGTTGTTGCCCGACGTCTAGTCGAATGTGTCCGTGAAGGAGACACACCAGTACGTCTCGGTGGTGACGAGTTCGCTGCAATCCTTGAAAGCGCCTCGTCTGCCGAAGACGCAGTGACGATTGCTGATCGGATCATTGAACGCATTGCCGAGCCCGTCATCATTCGGGGAAACAAGATTGTGACTGGAGCAAGCATCGGGCTGGCAATGAGCGACGGAACTGTGTCCACGTCGGACGTCGAACGTGATGCTGACATTGCACTCTACGAAGCGAAGTTCGATGGAAAATCTCGGGTCAGTGTCTTTCAGTCCGATATGCACGAGACTGCCAAGCGGAAACTGTCACTGACGAACGAGCTACGTAGCGCGCTCGACAATCATGAAATCGAAGTCCGGTACCAACCCGTGGTGGAACTCGCAACCGGCGCGATCGCCGGAGTCGAAGCGCTGGTCCGGTGGAACCATCCAACGCTTGGTGAGCTCGTACCTGACATGTTCGTGTCAATTGCCGAGGATTCAGGCCAGATCAAGAACATCGGCGAGTTTGTGATGCGCCAGGCTCTGTCGGACCTGTCGACAATTACGACAGCATTGCCCAAGCACTCTTCATTACGAATGAGCATCAATGTTTCGGTCAAAGAACTACAGCTGCGCGACATGGCCGAGACGATCTTGCAAATGCTCGAAGTATCGAGTGTTGAACCAAGTTCGGTGGTTGTTGAGGTCACCGAGAGCGTGTTCTTGCCGGATGAGGGAGTTGCCGTTGA
>JAHEXM010000390.1 GCA_023252115.1 Micrococcales bacterium
ATCAGCAAAGTCTGGGTGATCAGCAACAACCGCTGCCGCCAACTCCGAGATGTACGAACCTTGGTATCCATCATCCGGTATGAGCCTGCCTTGGGCAGCTGCCGCGAGGGACTCCCCGAACTTGTCCATTTGATTGCCGCGATCGTTGATGTAGAACTCGCGATCGACTTCCGCGCCAGCCGCCGCCAACACAGATGCGATGGCATCACCAACGGCAGCCCAACGCGTGTGACCCAAGTGCAGTGGCCCCGTGGGGTTCGCCGAAATGAATTCGACGTTGAACTTCTTGCCCTTAAGTACACCGCTGTTTCCATACTGAGCTCCGGTGTCAACCACGTCGGCAGCAAGCTGACCAGCTGCTGCAACATCAAAAGTGATGTTGAGAAAACCGGGGCCGGCGATGTCAACGCTTGCGATGCCACTTGACTCACGCAGTATCGGAGCAACTATCTCAGCGATCTTGCGGGGCGGTTGGCCAGCAGCTTTTGCAAGCTGCATTGCGACATTGGTGGCGTAGTCACCATGGTCGGCACTCTTGGGTCGCTCAACGGTGATCTTGGGTGGAAGTTGGGACTCATCCACGGCAAGCGCGCCGGATGCGATGGCAGCAATTAGCGCTTCACGAATCGTTTGCGCAAGCTGCTCGGGAGTCACAAGCGGTAAGAGTAGTGAGCGCCAATTGAGTCGCCCGTTCAAGCACCGTCTTTTTCATTGTTAGGGTTGCTCACGCAATACCCGAGCCCCCGTAGCTCAGGGGATAGAGCGGTGCCCTCCGGAGGCATGCGCGGGTGTTCGAATCACCCCGGGGGCGCAACTGACTAGCTTCCGGTCGAAACCGGCTCTTTCTCGGCTTCGGCCTCAGCACCTGGGACGGCACTGGCTTCGATCGAGACTTTCGGCAAAACCTTTCCGAGCCAACCCGGCAAGTACCAGTTGGCTTTGCCGAATACCGTCATGAGCGATGGCACCAAAACCAAGCGCACGACAAACGCATCGAGTGCAACAGCCATCGCCAGCGCAAGTCCGAACAATTTGATCGTGTTGTTGTCCTGGAAAACGAACGACAGGAACACGCAGAACATGATCGCGGCGGCTGCCACGACAACCAAGCCAGAACTACTCAATCCGGTCCGCACAGCAAGCCTGTTGTCGTGCGAGCTTTCCCATTCCTCTTGCATTCGACTGACCAAGAACACGTGATAGTCCATCGACAGCCCGAACAAGATCGCAAACAACATCACCGGCAAGAACGGCAAGATCGGCCCCACCGAAGTGACATCAAACAAGAAAGCAAGATTGCCCCACTGGAACACGAATACCGAAATTCCCAGCGCCGCGCCATAACTGAGTAGCGAAGTGATCACCGCCGTAGCCGGCACAAGGAACGATCTGAACAGCACCATGAGCACAAGGAAGCCGAGTCCGACGACGACCAATAGGAACTCCGGGAGCTTGTCAGCCAACACATTGCTGAAGTCCTCGGCAATTGCCGTCGAACCGCCGACGTACGCAGTCACACCGGTCCCCTGAATAGCATCCGGAATAGTCTCGCCGCGCAACGTTCTGAGTAGTTGTGTGGTACCCGGATCCTGCGGACCTGTTGTCGGAATAACGGTGATGAGTGCCGCGGTCCCGTCCTTGCTGACAGCCGGGGTCCCGGCGACCACGGGTGTTGCAAATGCAACTCCAGGCGTTGCAGCAATTGCCTTCGATAGGGCCTCAGCACCGGCGATGTCGTCCTTCTTAGGAAGTTCGGCCACCACAATGAACGGGCCATTAGTGCCCTGGCCGAATCCTTGGCTGGTCAGGTCATAGGCGGTTCGCTGCGGATCGCTATACGGATTGCCTCCGTTGTCAGGAAAGCCTTCGCGCATCGACAGCGCAGGAATAGCCAAGATCAACATCAGTAACAGCGCACAGCCGCCAAACAACCAACGACGTTTTTCAACAAGCACCGCATAAGCAGCAAAACGTCGACCGCGTGGCGGTCCACCGATCTTTCGCGCCCAGGGCATCTTCCAACCCAAAGCATGTTTGCCCAGCAACGAGATCAGTGCAGGCAACAACGTGACGGCAGTGACCATCACGGCAATTACCGTGACGCCTGCGCCGATTGCAAGGCCACTAAGGAAACTCAGTCCCAAAACGAAGAGGCCGGATAGCGCGATGATCACCGTCAGGGCAGCAAAGACGATCGCCCGTCCAGCAGTGCCCACCGCGATGAGTGCGGCCTGTTTCGGTTCTGAACCTGCGTAGATGGCTTGTCGATAACGGTTGAGCAGGAATAAGGAGTAGTCGAAGCCAACGCCCAAACCGATCATTGCTGCGAGGGTCGGAGCAAAACTGGCAGTGCCAATGAAGTTAGCTGCGATCGCCAGTAACGAGACTCCGGCTCCGAGTCCGATCAAAGCAGTGATCAACGGCAAACCCGCAGCGATGACCGACCCGAACATGATCAGCATGATCAAGATGGCAGCGATGATGCCCACGATCTCGCTGTCTGGCGGCGCTCCGGTCGCTTGCGCGATCGCGTTACCTTGCACGCCAATAACCAGTGCTGACGTGCTCATTGCCTCAACGTCGTTGACGATAGTTTTTGCGTCGGCTATGGGGACGTCGGCGTCGGGAACCTTGAACAGAATCGTTATCTTGCCGACCGAGCCGTCTTGACTAATCAAGCCCGACTTCGCTGCTTCGATTAGCGGCATCGAATAAGGCGAAGTCAC
>JAHEXM010000391.1 GCA_023252115.1 Micrococcales bacterium
AACTCAATAGCGAGTTGCGAGATGTGTTGAGCCGAATTGCTTACCTGGGTCCGATCCGCGCGCGTCCTGATCGCACTGCCGAATTGAGCACCATCGCCTACCACTACGTCGGGCCACATGGTGAACACACCACACCGCTACTTGCTGACAATCCGGAACTTGTTGAACGAACTAACGAATGGTTCGACAACCTGGGGCTGGGTTACCACATCAGAATTGTCACGCCGAGTTCTGGCGACGTGTCAATTACTGCTGGCGACTTCGCGGTGCTTGGCTTGGTTGATACCCGTGATGAAACGCAGAGTCTGGTGTCCTCGCGTGCAGTTGGGTACGGCATCAGTCAGATAACACCGATTGTCGTGCAATCACTGTTGAGCGAGAACGGCATGTTGCTCATCGAACAGCCCGAAGTTCACATTCACCCGCGACTGCAAGCGCAAGTCGGCGACCTCTTGATTCACACCATCAAGGAACGCGGCAACCAGGTGCTGGTCGAGACTCACTCGGAGCATTTGGTCTTGCGACTATTGCGTCGTATTCGCGAAGGAGTGATCGCTCCCGAAGACGTTTCGATCCTCTATGTCGATCTGCTCGCCGATGGAGCTGCACACGTCCGCAAACTCGATGTTGACTCATCGGGCGAGTTGATTGAAGGCTGGCCCGGCGGGTTCTTCGACGAACGCCTTGAGGAAGTTCTGGGGCGACGGTTGTGAATCATCCGACCGGAGTCGTCGTCGGGGTCGGCCTTGACCCGGCCGCCATTGCTGAGCCAATTGCCGCCGGTGATCCCGCGCTGACGCGATCGGTTCACGAGGACTTGCTGGAGTCTTTGGCGATACATGGTCGACTGGTGTTCACCTCTGAAAACGACAGACAATCGTTCGTTGAGAAAATTCCGCAGTTGCCGAGCAGCGTCTCAAAACTGTGGGAAGCATTGCTCTCAAGTGGGCGGATCAAGTTCGAAGTCCTTGATCCACCGGTCGATCCAGGAATCGCGCAGAGCCTGGAAGCGCAAGAGATTGCTGACCACTTGGCCGGTCGCGTTGACCTCGTTTTGCTCGAGCGTGAACATGCCGAGCTGCTGGGAGTTCCGCCAGACGAGTTCAGCATTCAGGCGCCAGGCGGAGAGCCGGAGCTTGGTCGGCTATCCACTGCAACACATACCGGGTCGTTGTCGCGCGCACGGCAACTTGTCGATGCACCGATTCGTGAGGGTGACAATCGCGAGGAGATTTGGGATTCACGGCTTGCACCGTTTGTCGATGTCAGTAAGGCGATAGTCGTATACGACCGTTACGCAGGGGTGCATGCAGCACGACGTTATGTATATGACCTGCGTAGTCGTGACGGAATGACGTGGTTCCTGGGTCGGGTCGGGATGTTCCCCGGGCGACGCGTGCGACTCGTTACCGCAGTAATGGATGACGACGGCGGACGACCCATGGATGCCTCAGTCATCGCCGATGGATTGCAGCGACTGCGGTGGGCCATGGGCGAGCGTGACGTGCAGCTTGACGTCGTGTTGATTCCCGATGGAGCGCAACGGTTTGGTCACGATCGCCACATTCGGTTTGGCGACCGAGTCGCGCTGTCGCTTGGTCCTGGCCTTCAAACGTTCAGCAGGCCGGTCGCTGACGAAACCGTCGTAGTTGCCAGGCTGCCCATCACCGACGCCAAGGAACGCGAACGCGGCACCGAGCGTCACCAGTTGCGCCCACCGACTGAAGGCTGGATCACCAACCGCCGCTCGGCTGGCTAGATCCAATGTTTGGGGAATGTGCGGGCGGGGTATTTAAGGGCGACCAACTAAACGTTTTATCAAGGAGAGATGTCCCCATGCAGGCGGCGATTGTGCTTACACCCGGCGGTTTCGAGACGACAAGCGGCAAAGTTGCCCATGGTCTAGTTCGCGGGTCGGAGCGTTTTGCAACGCTCGCGGTTGTCGACGCGTCGTGTGTTGGTCAGGACGCCGGAGAGCTCCTCGAGGGCCGCAAGGCCGGGATACCAATTGTTGACTCAGTCGAATCAGCCCTCGAGGCAACCGAAGGGGTTGAGGTGGCGATCGTCGGCCAGGCGGCGCCAGGCGGAAGATTGAGTTCCGAGATGCGTGATCTGCTAGTTGATGCCGCTCGAGCAGGGCTCTCGATTGTCAGCGGGCTCCATGACTTCATCGCCGAGGATAAAGAGATCGCCCAAATCGTGACCGCACACGGCGCAACAATCACGGACGTGCGTAAGCCGCCTCATACCAGCGAGCTTCATTTTTGGAGCGGCGCTATCAAGACAGTCAATGCGCGCAGGATTGCGGTGCTTGGTACCGACTGCGCGATTGGCAAACGAACTACTTCGCGTTTACTCACGACAGCACTCAATGAATCAGGCGTTGATACCCGCATGATCTACACCGGGCAAACTGGCTGGATGCAGGGAGGATGTCACGGCATCGTGCTCGATTCGCTGCCCAACGACTTCGCCAACGGCGAGATCGAGCATGCGATTGTTGAATGCGACAAAACCTGCTCGCCTGACGTGATGATTCTTGAAGGTCAGTCCGGAATGCGCAATCCCGCGGGTCCGAGCGGACCGGCGTTGGTGTTGTCTGGTGGCGCGACGCACGCCGTGCTGGTTCATGCTCCAGCGCGCACCACGTTCTTTGGGTTGGACGACGATTCCTGGCAGGTCCCGGACGTCGCCAGCGAAATCGCGCTGATCGAGATGTATGGA
>JAHEXM010000037.1:0-2867 GCA_023252115.1 Micrococcales bacterium
CGGCGTTCAAAAACAAGCCAGCGCGATATGTGATGTGGGGCGAAGGCACCACCGACGAGATGTGCCTCGGCCTGTTAGTAACAACGCCTCGTTAGAGCGCGGCTGATCACGGGCCCCTCTGGGTAGCCGGACTGGTTTATTGGCATCGACTAGGGTTGCGCCGTGGCTTCTGATGACCGAATCGTGTGGATCGACTGTGAAATGACCGGACTCGACGTTGTCAATGATGCGTTGATTGAGGTCGCGGCAATCGTGACTGATGCCGATCTCAACGAGCTAGACGGTGGCATCGATGTCGTCATTAAGCCGCAGCAATCGGCGATCGATGGAATGGGTGACGTGGTGCGCGAAATGCACACCTCGTCCGGATTGATCAACGAACTTGCCGACGGAATGACGATGGAAGACGCGCAACACCAAGTGCTTGACTACGTGATCGGTCATGTTCCGGATGCTGGAAAAGCTCCACTCGCTGGATCCAGCGTGTACGTCGACCGTGGTTTCCTCGTGCGCGATATGCCGGCGCTTGAAGGTCACTTGCACTATCGGCTCATCGATGTCTCGAGCATTAAAGAATTGGCGCGGCGCTGGTATCCGCGCGTCTACTTCGCGAGCCCTAAGAAGAATGGGGGACATCGAGCGCTTGCTGACATCCGTGATTCGATTGCCGAATTGCGCTACTACCGTGAAGCCATCCTGGTGCCACTTCCAGGACCTGATACTTCAGAGGCCCGCCAGGTAGCCAAGAGTCATCAGCTCTAGGCCTGGATCCATTCTTCTACTTGGTGCACTCGGTTTGCGCAGGTTCCGGTAGCGACAAGCACCGGCAACTCAGCTTGGTCAATCACGCGTTCCAGAATCTCTTGCGCTGTCCGTTGATGCGCCGGGCCATCGCGCTGACTGCCATCTGGTCGCCACGGAAAATCAGGTTGGCAGATCACCGTCAGGGCCCCATTGCGGTGGTGTTCGATCGCTTCTGTGAGCAGCGATTCATCATCGAAATACACGACGCTATAAACCGCGGTCATTAACGCGCCTGGGTCAGATATCACCCAACGCACACTTATGTCAGTTGCCTCGAGGACCGCGGCTGCTTCTGCATCAATTTGCGATCTCATTATCGAACGCTGTTCAGACTGCATCGGCGTACGACCTTCCCGGTCGACGAATATGCGCAACGCCTCGGGTACATAGAGTCCCGGCAACGTATCTGATAGTTCGCACGCCAGCGTGGTCTTGCCGGAACACTCGCCACCAACGACCGATATCACCGAGACATTTGGATTGGTCATGATCCAGTGCCCGCGGTCATCGCTGTCTCCGCATCAACTGCCACCCGCGGGAGTTGCACCCACGCGCGCCAGCCGATCAACGCCATGATCAATAGCACGAAGTAGAAGCCCGACGTAAACCACAGATTTTGGTTTGCATAGTGGAACGTGCCGACAGCATTGACTACAACCCAAGCCACCCAGCACTCAAGGAAACCGCGGATCATCAGAATCTGCGCAGCCACGCTGCCAACAAGGACGAATGCATCGAGCCAAGTCGCGACTCCCCCGACCCGCTGCACAAGCGGTGCGAGTATCACCCAACTCACCAGCACGCCCGCAATCCAGAACAATCGCACGCGCACGGCCAGCATTCTTGATTCAGTGATCCCTTCGGAACCCCAGTCGAACCATCCCCAAATCGCCGCAGCGACAAAGACGGTTTGAAGTAATGCACTAGCTATCAACGACATCTCAAAGAAGAGTGCGCCATAAAGCAGCGCGCTCAACAAGTAAAACGGCCAGGCCCATCGGGTCCCGCGAATTGCCAGAGCAATCGCGATAAGCGAAACAATCACAGCCACTAGTTCTAGGTACGTGACTTGGTAGTCCCACGCGATGAAGGCAATTTTCATGTATTAGAACAGCGCGGAAGCGAGGGCTGCTCGGGCAGTGATCACATCGGGGTCTTGCTGACCAACAACTTCGAACAACTCCAGCAAGTGGGCGCGGGCAGCGTCACGTTCGTCACCAGAATTCACCCGCACTGCTTCAATGAGCCTGGCGAATCCTGCCGCGGAGTTTCCGGAAAGTAAGTCGAAATCCGCCGCCAAGCTAGCCGCAGTGACATCGGATGGGTTCGCGTTCGCGGCGGCCTCGGCGCTAGCCGGATCCGCGCCATCGGTATTGCGCATGAGTGACACTCGTGCCTTGCCAGCCTTTGCGTCATTGTCATTTGGATTGTCGGCGAGTAGGACGTCGTATGCCGCATCGGCGGCATCCCAATCACCCTTTTCGAATGCGTCATACGCGGCGTCATAACGCGGATCGGCGATCGAGTCGGCTTCGGCGCCCGAGCTAGTTGACCCCTCGCCGGGTCCATCAGTCGCAGTCGCTGTCGGAGCACCTGGTCCGGGCAAACCCTGGCTGGCCGCCAACTTGATGACCTCATCGAGGTAACGCCGTACGTCGGCCTCAGGTAGCGCACCTTGAAATAGCGGACCCGCCTGTCCCCCGATGACGATGAACACTGCAGGGATTGATTGCACTTGAAACGCAGCACCGAGTTCTTTCTCGACGTCCACGTCAATCTTTGCCAACGCCCACGTTCCACCATCAGCCTCGGCGAGCTTCTCGAGGATCGGCGACAACTTTTTGCATGGCTCGCACCAGGTCGCCCACAAGTCCACGACAACAGGCACGGACATCGACCGCTCGATGACATCGGATTGAAAGGTTGCAGCGGTGACATCGAAGACCAACGGAGGCGCATCTCCGGATTCGGCGCGTTGCCTTGCGCGCTCTTCTGCCGCCTGCTGTGCTTCGCGCGCTGCGGCCAGCGCCGCCAGATCGACTCCGCCACGAAGCGGGGCCTTG
>JAHEXM010000037.1:2877-10099 GCA_023252115.1 Micrococcales bacterium
AACTGCTGAACTCATAGACACATCCTCACATCCACCACATCGGCAACTGGCATAGGCCAATGTTCCCGATTGCTTTGAACAATTGGCCCTCAGACCCGAGCTGGCTCGCGGTACTCGCCCCACTCTTCACGCAATGTGTCGCAAATTTCGCCAAGCGTCACTTCGGCCCTGGCTGCTTCGATCATGTACGGCACGGTGTTCGCATCTCCACGAGCTGCTGTGCGCAGGTCATCCAATGCCTTTTGAACGGCCTTGCTGTCCCTCGATGCTCTACGCGCAGACAGCTGAGCCACTTGAGCTTTTTCGATCTCGTGCGAGATGCGCAGCATCTCCAAGGGTGACTCGATGGTTTCGGTGTGAATGGTGACACCGACTTGATGCTTGTCGCCCTTCTCCAAAGCCTGCTGGTAAGCGAATGCTGCATCGGCGATCTCGCCGGTGAACCAACCATCGTCAATCCCAGCGAGCAACCCGCGAGTGATCGGTCCAATCTCAGCACCGGCAGACGAGTTCTCACCGAGTTGTTTGATGCGTTCAAAAATTGCTTCGGCTTCTGCCTCGATCTTGTCGGTCAGCGCCTCGATGTACCACGAGCCGCCAAGCGGATCGGCAACGTTGGTCACGCCGATCTCTTCCATGATGACCTGCTGGGTTCGAAGCGCGATCTCGGCAGCTTTGGCGCTCGGTAATGCGACGACTTCATCGAGGGCGTTGGTGTGCAACGAGTTGGTGCCACCAAGAACTCCGGCAAGCGCTTCAATTGCCGTGCGGACAACGTTGTTGTCGGGTTGGTGCGCAGTCAGTGATACGCCGGCGGTTTGAGTGTGAAAGCGAAGCCATTGAGCACGGTCCGTCTTTGCGCCGTACACATCGCGCAACCATCGCGCCCAAATACGCCGCGCGGCGCGGAACTTGGCGATCTCTTCAAAGAAATCAAGGTGCGCGTCAAAGAAGAACGACAGACCGGGCGCGAAGCGATCCACATCCAGTCCACGCGCAATGCCGAGTTCGACATAACCAAAACCATCGGCCAATGTGAAGGCGAGTTCTTGAGCGGCGGTAGATCCAGCTTCGCGAATGTGGTACCCCGACACCGACAACGGCTTGTAGCGCGGCATCTCTTGATCGACGTACTCCATCAAGTCGCCGATAAGCCGAAGATGCGGCTCAGGAGTGAAGATCCATTCCTTTTGGGCGATGTATTCCTTGAAGATGTCCGTTTGCAATGTGCCATCAAGCGCAGCGGGCTTGAATCCTTGTCGCTCGGCCGCCACTAGGTACATGCAAAAGATCGGTACGGCTGGGCCGCTGATCGTCATCGATGTGGTGACGTCACCCAGCGGAATCCCGCCGAACAAAACGTCCATATCGGCGGCTGAGTCAATAGCAACGCCACAATGACCGACTTCGCCCAGACCCTTCGGGTCATCGGAGTCGCGCCCCATCAAAGTCGGCATGTCGAAAGCGACCGAAAGGCCATTGCCCCCAGCGTCAAGGATCATCTTGTAGCGCTCGTTGGTCTGCTCCGCGCTGCCGAACCCGGCAAACTGCCGGATCGTCCACGGCTTTCCGCGATATCCGGTCGGGTGGATACCGCGGGTGAAGGGGTATTCGCCCGGCCATCCGATGCGTTCGAAACCAGGGACTTCTGTGCCTTCAGGTGGCCCATAAAGAGGATCGACCTCGGACCCAGACAAGGTGGTGAAGTCAGCGTCGCGCACTTTGCCGGTAGCTAGAGCCTCTTCGTAACGACTCTGCCAGCGTTTGCGGCCAACTTCGATTTCGCTCGATTCCACTGGGCTCTCCTCGCCAGTCGGTAACCTACGCAACCGAAACTTAGCCCCAATGGTAGGCGAACCGCTTCCACCACCCCCCGGCCCCGCAATTTCCAGCCCGCAATGTGGAACATCTTGTACGGACTATGGACGGAATGTTCCACCTTGCGGGAGGGAGAAGCGGTTTGCTCGAGTTAAACGCTGGCGATTATTCGGTCCGCTGCCGCATAGGGGTCAAGGGAGCCGGCAGCGACCTCGGCGGCGACAGTACTGAGCAGCTCTTCACCCCCCAGATCCCCCATCCGTTGCCGAAGTGATGCAACCGCGATTGCTTCAACTTCGTCACGTGCCCGACGCAATCGTCGCTGTGCAAGAGTTCCGGAATCCTTGAGCCAGGCATAGTGTTCATCGATCTTTTCGACTGCTTCGTCGATTCCTTCTCCGCGCGAGGCAACAGTCTGCAAGACCGGTGGCACCCACGCGCCAGCTGTCCGCTCCCCGAGCGTGATCATGTGGCGTAATTCCCGCGAAGTCGTCGATGCACCTTCACGATCAGCCTTGTTAACGATGAAGACATCGCCAATCTCGAGAATGCCTGCTTTGGCTGCCTGTATGCCATCACCCATCCCAGGTGCGAGCAAAACGACGACAGTGTCAGCGACTCCAACTACCTCAATCTCGGACTGACCCACGCCCACGGTCTCCAGAATGATGACGTCACACCCAGCGGCATCCAACACACGCAGAGCTTGCGGCGCCGCCCATGACAGGCCACCCAAGTGCCCGCGTGAAGCCATCGACCTGATGTAAACACCGGTATCGGTCGCATGCTCTTGCATCCGGATGCGATCGCCGAGCAAAGCACCACCACTAAATGGTGAGGATGGGTCGATTGCTAAAACGCCCACACGCAAATCCCGAGCGCGCAGCGCCGCAACGTACGCCGAAGTTGACGTTGACTTGCCAACGCCCGGCGCGCCAGTGATACCAACGATGTGTGCATTGCCCGCAAACGGCATCAGCGCCGCAATCACGTCTCGCAATGCAGGTGACGCATCCTCGACGAGCGAAATCAGACGCGCGACAGCGCGCGGGTCGCCCTCGCGGGCTAGCCGAACTAAGTCGTCAACATCTGAAGCGCGCGCCATGTGTGATCAGCGACCGGCAACTACGCCGGCACGCGAAGCACGAGAGCCGAGCCTTGACCGCCGCCGCCGCACAAACCAGCAGCACCGAGCCCGCCACCACGCCGCTTGAGTTCATACGCCAGCGTCAAAGTGATTCGGGCACCGGACATACCAAGTGGGTGACCCAACGCAATCGCGCCTCCGTTGACATTGACCTGATCTTCCGCGAGACCGAGTTGCTTACCCGACACCAGACCTACCGCCGCGAATGCTTCATTGAGTTCAACAACGTCCAAATCACTTGGCGAGACACCCGCCTTCTTACACGCCAACTCGATTGCCAATGCTGGCTGCGCATGAAGCGATGGATTGTCTGGTCCTGCGACTGCACCGTGTGCCTCGATTTCGGCCAGGTACGACAGTCCAAGTTCTTCAGCTTTGGCTTTACTCATTACGACAACTGCGCAGGCACCATCGGAAATCTGTGAAGCCGAACCTGCAGTGATCGTGCCTTCCTTATCGAAGGCTGGACGAAGCTTGCCGAGGCTCTCTGCAGTGGTGTCCGCACGAATGCCCTCATCCTCGCTAAAGACAATCGGGTCGCCCTTGCGCTGCGGAATTTCAACCGCGACGATTTCTTCTTCAAATATGCCGTTCTTTTGGGCAACCGCAGCGCGTTGATGCGAGCGCGCCGCGAATTCATCTTGTTCGGCGCGCGTCAGGTCATAAAGGGAGTTGTATCGCTCGGTTGACTCACCCATTGCGCACTCATCGAACGCGCAGGTGAGTCCGTCGAATGCCATCGAGTCGATTGCATTCCAGTCACCGTATTTGACGCCTTCACGCGACCCCATCAAAAGGTGCGGTGCATTGGTCATCGATTCCATGCCGCCAGCAACAATGATGTCGAACTCGCCAGCGCGCACGAGTTGGTCGGCAAGTGCAATCGCGTCCATGCCGGAAAGACAGACTTTGTTGATTGTCAGCGCTGGCACGTTCATCGGAATTCCCGCATTGACTGCAGCTTGGCGCGACGTGATCTGTCCGGTTCCGGCTTGCAAAACGTGACCCATGATCACGTAGTCGACTTGATCCGGCGCAACTCCAGCGCGTTCGAGCGCACCTTTGATTGCGACTCCACCAAGTTGGGCTGCGGATTGTGTCTTGAGTGAGCCGAGCAAACGTCCCATTGGGGTACGAGCTCCGGCAACGATGACTGAACCGGCCATGGTCGGCCTCCTCCTGAGTAAGGATGACCGCCGGACGTGCGCCCGACTGCGGTCTAAATCAGACCCCAGACTAGGCGTATTGCTCTTGGGCGCAGGCGTTCAGGTCCTATAAATCGAGTGAAATTAGGCCCAGTAGATGCTGCCTTCACCGTCGGCTGGCACCTGCGCGGCCAACAAATTCGCTAAGTCGACATCGTCGACTGAAATCTTCATCTGACTCTTTATCGCCTTTAGCATGTCTCTCTTCTCCATCGGGCCACGAGGCGGATGTTTCCGCCTCGCCCCTCATCTACCCGTTTGGGAAGAACTCAAACAAACAGACTTCAAATTGTTCGGCTGATAGCTGCGATCCGGCCCTGTCGCCGGTCAGGCTGGCGATTTTTGGGTGAACATGCTGAATGCGATGTCCTCTTCTTGCGCGTTGTGCAATTTGAGGACGGCGTACAACCCATACAGGACTCGCCGGATTTCCACCAAATCATCGGTGGTGACATTCGCGGAATCGATGTTGTCCACGATCCGACGCAAGCGCTTTACCTGATGCTCAATCTCGGCGTGACTTCGGCTCATCATGGCCATCGGCTCATGCCCACCAAGCGACTGTGCGACAACTGGGTACAGCTCATCTTCCTCGGCGCGTTCATGAGGGATTTGTTCGTTTTCCAGCAGAACCAACAAGCTTTTTACCGAATCAATTGAAGTGTCAGCGTCCGATAGGTCATCTGCGACTGTTCGCACCTGTTCGACTACCTCCTTCAACTCATTGTGTTGATCAAAGAGCCTGGAGACGATCTCTTGTTGGTCAGGTTGCAGTGCCCTGCTTTCCTTGCGGATCGGAACCAACGCCAGCAAGGCAACACAGATCGCCAGCACGTCGATGCCCTCCTGCAGGATCGCTCCAGCAACAGGGGCCAACAATCCGGCGGCTGCGAAAATCATTGCCAGCAGCGAAAGCCCCATACCCAGGGTTACAGCAGCCAGAGCGATAAATCGTGATCGTTGCGCGATTCGCATCGCATCCGCCAAGGCATCGATGTGATCAACGACTAGTACGACGTCTGCCGTTTCTGACGAAGCTGACGATCCACGCGTTGCAATAGCAACGCCGACCCCTGCTTCGGCAAGAGCCGGCGCATCGTTCACGCCATCGCCGACCATCACCGTGGGGCCTCGGCTCGACTCTTCTTGCACAACGCAGACCTTCTCTTCCGGATCACGTTCAGCGGCAACTCGGTCAATACCGACCAGACGAGCAACCATGGACGCGACATCGGCGCGATCGCCGCTGACCAAGACTGTTCGCTTAATACCGGCGCGACGCATACTACGAATCATTCGAGCCGCATCGGGACGAATCGGATCATCGAAAAGCAGGGCAGCGGTCAGTTGGTCATCAACTGAAAGAAAGACGGCCAATGAGCCTTCGATGTCTGCGCGGCGACTCGCCTGCCTGGCCCACGCGGGCGGACCGTCCGGCGCCAGCCACGCAAGTTTTCCGAGACTGACGGTGCGACTGCCGACTTGACCGGTCAGACCGTAACCTGAAATCTCAGCGACTGACGTCGGCATTTCCAAGTCCAGCGATTGCTGCCGAGCCGCTGCGACGATCGCATTTGCAATCACGTGCGGTGAGATTTGATCGAGCGACGCAGCGAAAGCCAAACACTCATTCGGTGAGTAGAAGTGATCTCCTACGATCACGTTGCTGAGCATCGGTTGCCCACGCGTCAGGGTCCCGGTCTTGTCAAAAAGCATCACTTTGCCACGAGCAAGGCGTTCCAATGCTGACCCGCCTTTGACAACGACGCCGTGACGCGACGCTTGCGCCATCCCTGAAATAAAAGCAATCGGAGCAGCAAGAATCAACGGACACGGCGTGGCCACCACGAGCACAGCAACAGCTCGAACCGCTGATCCCGATATCGCCCAGGCGAAACCGGCAAACAGCAGTGTCAAGGGCACGAATACCAACGCGAAACGATCGGCTATCCGAACAAAGGGCGCGGTGTTTGCTTGGGCTTGAGTTACCAGTCGAACGATCGAGGAGTACTCGGAGTTTTCGGCAGTAGCCGTGGCCGTAAATTCGAATGGCGGGCCGCTATTCACCGTGCCACTTCGGACCGTGTCGCCCGCGACTAGACGCACTGGCATCGGCTCGCCGGTCAGCGACGATTCGTCAACCTCTGCATCCGAAACCAATCGACCATCGACCGGGATTAGATCCCCTGAGCCGACCACGATTTGATCGCCGGGCTCAACCACATTCACTGGCACCTCGACGACGTCGCCGCCATTGCGCCGTCGCGCAATGTTTGGCGCTCGAGCTACGAGCAGCGTGAGCTCCCGCTCTGCCCGGGCTCGTGATCGCTCCTCTAAGGCACGCCCAGTGGCAAGCATTAGTGCAATGACCGCACCAGCTAGCGGCTCTTGGATTGCCAGCGCTCCAGCCAGGGCTAGTGCAGCAATGACGTCAACGGTTGGTTGCCGATGACGTGCCGCCGCAGCGATCCAGGCAATGGAAACGACTAGCCCGATGACGGTTGCCAGAACCCAAGCCCAATCGGCGAAATCACCCTGGCCGACTAGGTACGAAACGATGCCAACGAGCAGCAGACCAGCCGTTGTCGCGAGGAAAATGAACTGCCGATGCCGCCACGCCAACTCGCTGATCCCCTGACTGCCTGGCATATGTCGATCCTCTCGCCTCGGCGAAACCACGGCTTATGCCAATGGTCCCGAGACTGCTTCCATTGGGCCTATAGCGGGACCTAAGGCCCAAAAGAGAGGTGCCGGTCGGGACTCTTCGACGGTCGTTTGCCTATTCTGTCGCGAGTAACAACCAGCACTACCAACTCAGCGACCAAAGTCCGGGGACCGGTCAGCGCCTAGAGGCCGGTCGGGTAGGTCTCCGGCGGTTCAAACGAATCCCACACCTGGTTGCGATCCAACGGCACTACAGCTCGGGTTCGATCGATATGAACCAGCGCATCGAACTGATCGCGTAGGCGTGTTTCAAACCAGTGGCATGCTCGCTCTGTCGATGGACGGTAGATCACCCCAATCGCTCGCTCAAGTCCCACCTTCGGAATCC
>JAHEXM010000038.1 GCA_023252115.1 Micrococcales bacterium
TTATTCCGGTCACGAGCTGGACTACCCACGCCGTGGAACCGCGTTGCGCCGCGAATTGCTCACTGGTTAGTTTCCGAATGACAAAAGTAAGTCGCACGATCACGCCTGCAGTTACCGCGACGAATATGAACGCAACGATCGCAAGCGGCAGACTATAAGTGAATAGCAACACAAAGTTCACTAGCGAGAACACCGCGGCAAGAATCGAGGTGACCGTTTGTGAACTCAACAGCGTCTTGAGTTGGTCAACAGCCGTCAGCCGAGTGACCATGTCACCACTGGAATACAACCGAAAAAACTTCAGCGGCAACGAAAGAGTTCGATCCCACAAAGCTGACTCAACGCGCAATTGACCAAGTTGGGTCAACTCTGACGTTGCAAAGTTCTGCACCATCGTCAGCAATCCTGAACTAATGGCGATAATCAGCAGCGCAATTCCGACGGCGACGATTGGCCCAGTGGCGTTTTCCGGAACCAGCAAACCCAACACAGAACTCGTCAGCGCCGGCGTCATCAGCGCAAGGATTGCCGAGATCGCCGCGCACGCAACGATTAGCGCCCAGAGCCGGAACGTCCCATGCGTTGCGAGTCGGGCCATGTCACCTTTTGTTGCGGGCCGATCGTGCGGCAGCGGCACGTAGAACTGGACCGCGCGCACATCAAGTGAGGCGAGTTCCGCGGCCGTCAACTTGGTTGGTTCGAGTTGGCCGCTGCGCTGCATGACATAGCCGCGCCGCTTGGGCATCAGAGCTACAGGTTCAGGTGGCTGACCATCTTGCGTCTTGACAAAACCCAGTAACGAGGTTTTTGTCGCACTACTCCAGTCCTCGCCAAGCTGGACGGTTCGAAATCTAACGCCCGATGCTTGGGCAATTGCGGCGACTGGGTTAGCTGCATCAGCTAGCCGATCAGGGGCTTTGACTTCGAAACCCTGGTTGCGGCCAAGAATCCGCAACACTTCGACGAGAGGACCGGCACCAATCTGTTCAATCGTGAATTGGACATCGCCGGCATGCTTGATCCCTTGAACAAGCCGGATTCGGGTGTCTTCCAAGATCTGCGCTTCGGAAGAGGTTGAGGCGTCGCGCTCCTGTTGTTGCACTTGCACACAGCGCGCAACTTCCTCCGACGCAAATGCCGTCAGCCGATCACGAACGCCACTTCGATCGAGACCGGACAAGTCACTCAGGTCATTCGGAAAGGTTGTCTCCAAAAGTGAAAGCCAGCTATCAAGGGACGAGCTTTCGTTGGCCGAGGCCGACAGCGTCGCGCTTTCACGAGCTACCGCGACCAGGTCAATGTCGCCGCCTGTTGGACCAACGAGTTCCATCGGAGCAGTGACGGTGACAAGCGGCCAACGCTGACCATCAGTGCCGATCAAGAACAAGTCGGCGATTCCAACCGTCAACGATGCGCCCGCAGTATCCCGGAGTGAGATTCGATTAAGTTCCGACATCGCCACCGCTCCCCGCGCTGGCGACGAGGCTGGCGTACAACCCGTTTGCGGCCATGAGCTGATCGTGGGTGCCGCGCTCAACAACGTGCCCGCCACGTTCCAACACAATAATTTCGTCAGCGTCACGAATTGTGCTTAAGCGGTGCGCAATGATCATGCATGAGCAACCACGTGCGCGCACAGCAGCATCAACCGCGGCTTCAGTCGAAGTATCAAGCGCGCTGGTTGCTTCATCGAGAATCAATAAGTTAGGCGACCTGACCAATGAGCGGGCAATCTCGAGACGCTGACGTTCGCCGCCGCTGAAGTTCATCCCGCCCTCGATCACCGGAGCAGCCAGGCCACCAGGTCGAGCCAGAACTTCATCCAAAATCTGAGCGTCGCGCAACGCAGCCGTCACAATTTCATCGCTGATGGTCGTGTCCCACAGCGTGACATTTTCGCGGACTGTCCCTTTGAACAACATGATGGTCTGATCAACTTTTGCCATCTGAGTCGCGAGGATGAGCGGGTCAATTGCAGTGATAGTTCGTCCGTCATAGGTAATCTGGCCCGACCATGGCGTCAATAGCCCTGCCGCTAGATTGCCGATTGTTGTCTTGCCGGAACCCGAAGCTCCAACCAATGCAACGCGACTGCCGGGCCTCAAATCCAAGCTCAGATCGGTGATCAGCGGCGGTCCGCCTTCGGCGTACCCGAACATGACGTGATCGAAAGCCATTGCACCAGTGAGTGGGCGAGTTGAAGCGGACCTCACCTCGTCGGTGGCTCCCTTTGCATCAGCATCTTGCGTGTAACGCGGGTCAATGGGGTTATCCAACGCATCATCAAGTCGTTGCAAATCAACGGTGATCGTCTGCACCTGGCTAGCCGCACTGACGAGCATCGTGATCGGAGCATTGACGCCAGCCGCTAGAGCTTGAAACGCCAGCAGGCCACCCAAACTCAGTGATCCGCTGACTACTTCTAGCGCGCCGACAACGAGAATCGCTGCGGATGTAAGCATTGCAAGCGTTACTGGTACCGCGCTCACCACCGCGGTTGGAGTGACGAAGCTTGCCTCAGAGCTCACCATCCGTGTTTGCTGATCGGTCCACTTAGAAAAGACTTCAGGCTCTAGTCCACCTGCTTTGATGGTCTCGATCGATTGAAGGGATGACACTGTCGTTGCTTGTACGTGACCCTGATCAACCATGACCAGTCCTTGCCCGACGGTTCTGCGTTTGACGACCGCCTGCAGAACAAACACGTTGGCCACTGCAAAAGCAATGACGATCAAAGCCAACAGCCAGTTGTAATAGAACATCAACGCTGCATACGCGGTAATCGAGACAATGCTGATGATGGCGCCAGCAACCTGCGATGCCAGCAACTGAGCTATGGCGCTGTTATATCCAACGCGTTGCACCAGGTCGCCGATGTTGCGGGTGGCGAAAAACGGAATCGGTAGTCGCAACAATTGGACGAGGAATGAAACGCTACTTCGAGCAGCAAGTTTCTCTTGTACTCGTGCTAATGCGCGGTACTCAAGGTTGGTCAGTCCGAAACGCAGAATCGCAATAAGTGCGAGCGTGCCAACCAGGAAGGGCAGGAATGCTTTCACTCCCCCGCCGAGCACGCCGTCGACAAACAATGAACTTGCCGGTGCAAGTAACAGACCAGGTAGCAGAGCCAACAGTCCCGCAAGAAATGCCAGAAGTACGCCGTCGCCCACTCCGGGCAGTCGTCGGATCAGACTCGGGATCGTTCGAAATGGCTTTCCACCCTTGGTGAAGTCCGGTGTTCGGTCAAAGGTGACGACTGCGCCTGAGTAGTTCTTTGCGAAGTAGTCCTGGGTGTATTTTTCTTCACCGCGAGCTGGATCATTTACATAGAAGGTTCCGTTACTCGCACCCTCGAGCACCACGTAGTGGCGACGCTGCCACCAAATAATTGCTGGCATTTGCAGTCCCGCAAGGTCTTCGGTGGTCCCCCGATGCCCATGCGGTGTGAGGCCATATTCAAGGGACGCTTCCATAATTTGCGACATTGATGATCCGTCGCGGGTGACTCGACAAGTAGTACGAAGCTCGCGCAGTGATTCCCATCGGCCAAATCCGGCCAACACCATTCCGAGGCTAGCCGCGCCGCATTCGATTGCTTCGATCTGCAGGATCGTCGGAACTCTGAATCGCTTGCCAGTAGAAATTGCACCGGGCAGGCTTGGACCGACTACCGGTGCTGCAGTATCGGTAGACATCCAACTCCTTCGCTTGAGCTAACCGCGCGCTATTGACTGAAAAGCAATTGCAGCGGGTGCGGTGTCGATTCTGTGACTGTGATCTCGGCCGCAGCTGTGCCGGTAACTTGATTGGCATCGCTGGCGTTCAAGTATTTGAAGAGGACCGCATAAGGCGTTCCCCCTGCATCTGAATATGCCTGTTGCGCATAGATCGTGTTACCCGTGAGCAGCGCGATCTGGTCCTGGCTCACCGGTACTGCTCCAACGAAAGCCACTTGAATCGGCGCCGGCGTCCCAGCAAGAGAGGGAGCCGTCGGCGTCACAGTCAGCGACTGCGCCGTTTTGACCGACTGCACCACGTCCAGACTCAGGAAGGCATACACCTGAGCATGGCCTCCGTCGCTTCCCTGACTCGACACCTGGGATCCATGGGCAACGACTGTTTCGGGAATAACTGGACTTCCTTCAATCACGTCCAAGGAAACCGACATCTCGACCGGAGTCTTGATCTCGATCGCCTTACCACCAGTTGACGGCTTGATAGACATGAGTTGGGTACCTGCCGGCAGGGTCGCGGACGAGTGCTGGTCAATTTGAACTGCCGTCACCGTGCCCGTTACCTGCGCGGTAATTTCAATCGGGTACGAACCATTGGTCACGGTCGCTGGAATTGTGCTCTGCACTGGGATCGTGCCAAAGAGTCCATAAAATGTGAAAGCAACGATGACCAGCAGTAAGGCCACCAGGGCAATCCAGGCTCGGGATGAAGTAGTGCGCCCTAACTCGCCGAGTGCTTCGGAGCCTGTTTGCTGCGGCTGCGGCCCTTTTGGGGTAGCCACTGGCGTGGTCTGAGTCGGTGCACTCGCCATGGCCAACTGCCTCCGTCGTAGGTCGGTGCTGCGTTGGCTCGGACTCTATGCGAGATAGCCAAGGTGACGCATCACGTCGCCGTGATCGGTGACAATGCGTTGCTCAAGGCCGTATTCCAATTCATCGACCCAACCGTCAGCCTGACCTCTTCGAAAAAAATGCCGGTCAGGCGCACTTGCCTCACTGAAACCCTCGATCAATTCCTGAACTGCGAGTTGATCAAACGAGCTCTCCTCGACGGCCTGCGCAAGTCGATCTTCCGGAACGGTCAGACCCAACTTGTCCAGGACCGGGATCATTGCAATGTGTGCGTTCGCACAAAGGTCTTCATACCGCACGAGCACAACCGGCACATCTGCTTGGTCAAGCCACGACTCAACATTGGCCGACCAACTCCCCCAGTCAAATGCAACTCTGCATCCGCGCGTCATGAACCGATCGGAATGTGGAGCGTTGATCTTCGGTCCGTTCGCCATCACATTCACGGCCTCAGTTTGCGAACACCCCAAGTGATAGGCCAATGACACAGCCACTGCTCGCGGATCACGAACGACGTAGACAGCTGAGCACGGAACTCGCAACGTATGACTCGCACCTCTAGGCGGCGTGCCATAGAACGAATTGTGTGTCTTTCGAAACACCGGTTCGCTAGACCTGCGTGCAATTGCGGCGCCAGCCTCATTCATCAGCGCGTAGCTCAAATCATCGTCAAGCACGCTGGGGGTCAGTCCGAATTCGCGAAAGATGACTGCCTGATCATTCCCTGCACCTTGACCAACAAGGTTTTTCAACCGCACGCTGCCATCGCCCATTACGCCCGCTAGCAGGGCACGGATCCAGGTGTTCCCGGATTTTGGATACGAGGCGCACCACACAGTTAGTGCCGGATCGTTCACCGTGTCGCCCCTGTTTGACTACGACCGGGCGCGGCTTCAAGGTACGCCCCGACCAGGTTGGCGATGTCCATCGGACTGTATGGCCGAGCTGGCGAACCGTAAGGAACCAATGCGACATCGAACGGAACAACGCTGACGACTTGTTCGCAGAAGTCGTGAAGCTGTGCGCCGAGCGTGCTACTCGCGGCCTGGAGCGCCTTGCCGACGATCGAGTTCTCTTGCAGGCGGCTCGCGGGACGCGATTCTTCGGTGTCGGCTGGTACGACAACTCCGTCGGTGCGAATGTTTGTGGTGACCAACTCAATGATGTGTTGGATCGGCGTCGCATCGGCACTTGCGGTGGAAACCAGCGAACGTTTTCGGGGTGTCTCGGCATCCTCAAAACTCCCGGCTGGCGGAAACATCTGGGTGACGAGCGCGTCTACTTCAAGAGCTTGGCGACCGGGAAGCGCACTAATCCCGTTGGCGTCCGATTGCAAGGGGCAAACTCCATCGGCAATCACTTGCCATCCGTCCCTTGACATCGCAAGTGCAGTCAACGAAGTTCCGGACCGAGGCGCTCCGATCAAAGCAAGTCCGACTCCATCACGGGCCAGAGTCACGCCGTGAAATGAAAACGTGCCGTTGATTCCGAGCCATTGACCCCATGCCCAATTCCCAGCAAGTGCAACAAGCGAGTCTTGCGCGGCACTGGTTGTCGCTGAGACTGTGCATCCATTCCGGGATACTTTGACCAATCCCACACCGGCCACGACCAAACTGATCGAATCGCCATCGGCAGCGATATCGACTTGAGAAACCGGCGGCGCGCTTTCGATGATTGCGCGGTCGATCGTCCAGTCGTTCACTGAATCGAGCACCGGCTAAGTATCACCCAACGTTGCCAGGCAGTCATCCGCTGCCGAATCGCTGAACTAAATGACTAGCTGCCGGCGACCGTGTTCAGTTTGGTCAGTCCCTTGTCGAGGTCCCCGCCGACCATCTTGTCCATGTTCATAAAAATACCGAAAATTCGAGTCATCATCGTCTTGGGTGTGTGCACCTGCCAGGTGACTACAGACCCGTCGCCATCCGCATTGATATCGAAGTGTGTCTTGCTCTGCGATTTGAAAGGTTTGGTGAAATCCAAATCGATATCAATTTTCGATGGCGTTACCGACGTAATCGTCATTTTTCCGGCGCCGGCCTTCCGGTTTCCGGACCATTCATAGGTAGATCCCACGCCACTTTCTGGCCCGCCATAGGTGCGTTGCAACTGAGGGTCGATTTCCTCCCATGGGGACCAATCCACCCAGCGGTGAAAATCAACGATCAGTGACGCGACTTTCTCGGGCGGTGCAGAAATCTTTTGCTTGCGTTCGACAACGGTGTACTCAACCATTCGAACTCCTCAAGATGTTGGTGCGCCCAATAGCCGATCTTGCTGCTCTGCGTAAGCGTAGCGACGCAGGGGTGGGGAGCAGGGTGGGGCTCACTACATAGGTTGATCGACCAGCATCGCGCACGTTTCGGGTTCTGCGCCAGCTCGCTTGAGCAGCGTGAGTGCCACCGCGGGAAAAATGATCACTGACAACAAACCGGCGGCGACGAGCGCCGCTGCGGTCGATTGAGAAAGAACATGCAACCCAAGACCGATCTGGGTGGCGGCAACGATGAACGGCAGCGAAGTCGCTTGAAGCAAACCGGCAATGATCGAGCGCTGAGTACCAACCAATGGGCGGTACAAGAAAGCTGGCAGTCCGCGAACAACAAGAAGAGCGATAAGAAATATCGGAATCTGCACCAACGCCGCGGTGCTTGAGACAAGAGCGCTCAGATCGAAACGCAACCCACTGGTAATAAAGAAGATCGGAATGAATACCCCGAAACCAATTGCATCCAACTTCGCGTGAAAGAGCTTATGGGTGTGCATTGAATCGCGATCCACCACGCTGAGAATCGCACCCGCCGCGAAGGCACCGAGGATCAATTCGAAGCCGAAAAAATCCGCCAAGACGGCAATTCCGATCAACAACATAAACGCACCGCGAATACGAATCTGCGCAGTGGTGTCCTGCAACATTTTCAATGTCCCGGACAGCAACGACCATCGCTCTGCGCGCCAGATAGAAACGCCGACCAACAGCACCAAGATGGCAAAGCCTCCCAGCAGGAGAACCTTGGTCATCACATCGGTGGATTGCTCCGAAAACAACAACGACAACAGCACGATTGCGCCGAACTCAGCAATGGATGCCCCAGCGACGACCAGTTGCCCGAAACCAGTCGTTATCTGGCCAGAGTCTTTAAGAACGGGGATAACCACACCGATTGCTGTTGCCACCAGCACTATCGCAACGAACAGCGGCGTCGTGGTGAGACCAATCGCCTTCACGGTGAAGCCAGCTGCAACGGCGATCACCAACGACAGACCAAATGCCATGCCTGCGAGCTTGAGCCGCCGACCGCGGAGTTGGCCGAAATCGACCTCCAACCCAGACAGGAAGAGCAAGAACACCAAGCCGATGAGAGCCATGATCGCTACGGGCTCATCAACATGAACCCAATTGAGTACAGCTGGGCCCAGGATGATTCCGGCAACGATTTCCAGCACGATTGCTGGCATTCGCAGTTTGGGAACAAAACCGAGCAGAAGTGGCGCTAGAAAGGCTACGACCGTGACGATGAAGAGGTTGGTGAATTCAATCTTGGTCACGCGGCGACCCTATTGCGACGCCAAGGATTGAAATGGCGGCGCGCCGCAATACCTCATCTGGTTCAGCTTTTGACTTTTAGTGCGCGCCGAACAGTCGTGAACTAGGGGTGACCGAGCGGCGCTGCACTGAGCCCAGGTGATGGCTGCGGAAGCGGCAGGTCCTGCTCTGCCGGCCCGGTGACACCTAGTTGAAGCGCGGGCCCTGGATTGGGGGCGACTGGAGCGGGCGCTTGGGGGTGCGCAACGGGGTAGAGCATCTTGCGTGGAAGCAGAAAAACATCGAGATCTGAGTCCGATGTGGGGATTCCTGGAATTGCCCCAATCGAACTGAACTGCCAGGCAATTGCTTTCGCCCATGTTGGTATCGGTGGTGCCTTCTTGTAGTTCAAGCCGTAGGCCGCTACCCAAACCGGAAACGGCTTGAGGGCAGTGACATTTCCGAGGTGCTCAATCAGGAAGTTCGACGATGCGTAAATCCAGGGCGCTCGTGTCGAATGAGCCTGAACTTCCGTCAGGAAGGCGACTGTCCATGTCGCTAATTCCGGATTGGACAGCGATCCGGTTTCCTCGAGATCCAAGGTGACCGGTAAGTGTGCTTGCAACGACGGTGGCGACGCAGCGAGGGCCGCGTCAGCCTGTGCCTTTGCATCAGCTGCAAGGTCCTTACTCGTCGCGCCGGGCTGCGCGTAGTGGTAGCAACCAGCGTGAATTCCAACCGCTTGCGCAGCCGTCACGTCGCGCGGCCCCCACACCGTGAAGTTGCCCGTACCGCCGCCGTCAGTGCATTTGACGTAGGCCCACTCGACGCCGGCTGCCTTGACTGCTTTCCAATCAATTGCCGCATCGCCAGGGTGCTGCCAACCAGAGACGTCGATTCCCTTGGGTCCCAGGTGTTCGATGCCTTGCGCAGCCCAGTTGGGCGCCTGCGGTCCGGATGGCGCGGGCTTTTTGGCCTCCGGCTTTTTCGGATCCTTGACCTTGGCCGGCGGCGCGGGCGGAGCTGGGGGCGGTGGAGGCAGCGGCTTGGCGGGGTTCACCGTTGTGGGCGGCTTGTTCACCGGCGGCACATGAACGGGTGGTGGCGACTCAACAGTCGGCGTCGGTGTTGGAGTGTCGTCAGGCGAGGGAGTCGCACTCGAGGCACTACGAGTCGGGGAACTTGAAGAGTCAGCCAATGCCGTCGAAGCGCCACTGGAAACCACCATCACGGCGAGAGCAGCAGGAACTGCGGCTCGTCGGATCAGGTGCAGCTTCATCGGCGAACTCAACATCCCTCGGTGACTTGAAGTATTTGGCTAGACGCAATCGGCTGGCGGCTAACGCCACGTTTCCAGCATCTACTTGTTTACACCAGGTTTCCGGATATATCTAGGCAGAAACGATGGCGGCTGCGCGTCTTGCCGCCGATTTGTCACCAGACGCCGGATTTTCTATTGTTTGGACCTCGGCAGATAGCCGCACAATTGAGGAGTCCTGGTGTTTCAGAATCATTCCAAGTCCTTGACCGTCGGACTCGTTGCAGGCTCTGTAGCAGCACTGGCACTGGCTGGCTGCAGTAGCAACTCGGGATCATCGTCATCATCGGCATCACCATCACCCTCAGGGCAAGTGACCATCACCCTTAGCCCACAGAACAACTCCGGCATCAATGGAACGGCAACCATTACCCCAATGGGGACTAACCAGATCCAGGTCGCCATCAATGTGACTGGCGAGCCAGATGGTGCGTACGAACCGGCACACATTCACATGGGCACCTGCGCAAACTTGAACCCAACACCGCAGTTCTTCCTCACGGATTCCAGTAGCTCAACGAACGGCGGGCAACTGTGGCTGCAGAACGGAAAAGCAACCGTCACCGTCAACACCACGATGTCCGAGATTCAAAACACTGCGCACCCAATCAACAT
>JAHEXM010000392.1 GCA_023252115.1 Micrococcales bacterium
GGTGCCACCGAGCGGGCGATGTCGAGCTAGTTTCGCTCGCTGTTGCTGGGTCTGCAGGTACTTGCGCATTCACCGCTTGACCTGCACCCACGTTGCCGAGAGTACCCCAGCTAATGATCGCTACTTCATCAATCCAAGCTCGGATAGAAACAACAACAACGCTGCCATTGCCGGATACCGGGCAAAGCGGTGATCGACGTTGAGAGACCCCATTCGCGTGTACCAAGGAAACGGGTCGAAGGCCATGTCCCAATGGTGAGCCCGAACGGCCGCGAGATGTGTGGAGTGGGCGATGGGCATTTGAGTCTGGCTTTGTGTCAATAACATGTCGTTGTTCTTGTCGTAGTTGTTCAGCTGCAACACACCGATTGCCTGGTAGTACGGCACTTCGCGCAGCGATGTCGCACCCGAAAAGGTAAAAGTCGGAATACGCATCGCTTCGAGTTCCTCGATGTGATCATGCAGGAACGCTTCCCGCGCACTGGTGGTCATGTCGTGAACCCCAGCTTTGACGTCGTACTCATCAAGGCGCCGATTGATTCGTTCAATCTGAACCACGGGAACGATTTGCCGAAGAGTGCGACCGATCTCACCGCTCAGTGGCGTCGTCGTGCTGGTGGCGTCGGCCAGTCTCTTCTCGCTCTCGTCTGCTATGTAAGAACCACCGATGACTCCGGCCCAGCCGACAAACGCTCGCACCCGCGCTGCCTCTTCGGGATAGCGAACCAGAAACTCCATAGCGTCTGCCGCGCCTTTTGAATACCCCATGATCACGACGTCGCCGACGGGCTTTCCGGTGGCCGAATCGACGTAGTCCGAGTCAGCGTCGAACCCGACGCCTTGGTCAAGCGCGGCCTTGATGTCTTCAGCGTTGGCAGCCGACGAACGCGCGGGATGGATATCAGCCGTCAAGATCCGAACACCGAACCGATCCTCGATTCGCGGCCACACTGTCTGGAATGCCAGAACCGGCAACAACCCGGCAAGTAGTCCGGGAACGAACAACAACGTGGTGCCCTTAATGCGCTTTTCATTTGCTGGTGGCATGTCGGTTTGTGCTTCTTGTCGGGGTAGACCCTTCAAGTAGCGAGCCGCCAGCAGTTCCCGACTTGATCTGCGATCGAGCAGCTGCATGGGCATGGGCACCTTGGCTGCACGTAGCGCGCTCTCGTCTTTCTCGGCTTCGTTAAGGAACAGGTTGCGGTACCGCCGACCCAACCAGTCCTGGATTCGTGGGTCGCTCAAAACCGCAACCGGATCCTTGGCGATCTCGGCACGAACCAACTTGATGACTGTCGGGTAGTCGGCTTTGACCAAAGCAGCGTTGATCTTGGGGTACCCAGCTGCCTTGTTCACGGGCAGAGCCTATGGCGTATCCGATTGTCCAGTCCGGCCAGTTTCGGTGAACGGCACGCGAATGGCGCAGCAACGGAACTAGTTCGGCGAAAGACGTGCGAATTAGCGATGGTGACTATCGCGCTCTGAATCCGAATCATCGTCATCGCGTGGTGACCGCGTTGGCGGTGAGTCCTCTTTAGAACCGCTGAGTTCGGCTCGCAGCGCATCTAGGTCGGTTTGCGGAGCGTTGTACTTCAACTCGCGTGCGACTTTGGTCTGCTTGGCTTTTGCTCGGCCGCGCCCCATGGCTCAGCCCCCTCGACTAGAGAGTCCGGATTGACAATTCCGATGCGAAAAACGGTTTCAGATGGCGTCCCGCCCGAAATTTTCCGGTGGACGCGACCAAACCCGTATTCCGGCGGATAGCGTACCCCGAACCGATGCTCAGGTCATCGGGGGCGCACCCGTATGCGGGGTGAAATAGGGCGAAACGGTTGCAATCGCCCTCTGTGACCGATTGACTCGGCAAGTCATGACCCAACAACACCAGGATCCAGAAGCCCTGCTGACGCCTGCCGAAGTGGCAGCGATGTTCCGGGTGGACCCCAAAACCGTCACCCGCTGGGCCAAAGCCGGGAAGCTCAGCTGCGTCCGAACGCTCGGTGGGCACCGCCGGTACCTGGCCAGCGAGGTCAACGCATTGTTGGATTCCACTGGTGGACGCGCGGCTTTGCCGCCGGTTCCACCACCACCGCCTCCGCTTGATCCGCGGGCGATGCCGAGCGTCTCGGACCCCGAGGGTCTCGAACCGCTACCGCCCCCGCCCCCTACCGCTGGTTCCTCAGGTGGGTTGCCTTCTTCAGGCTGACTGACTAAGCAGCGCGCTCCTTGGCTGGGCGACGAGCCTTGACCGGATTCGCTGTTTGGGCTTTCTTCCCTACCTTTTTGGCCGCTGCCTTTTTCGGCTTACGAAGGATGGCTCGCGCCGCATTTTCGATCGCATCATCAGGCAGCGAATGAACTGTCAACGCGCGTAAGACCTCTCCGTACTGTTTCGCGAAAGATCCGGTCACGTACGGAATCCCGTATTCCTCGCACAGTGCCCGTACCTCAACGCCAACCTCTTGGTAATGATTGCTCGGCATATCGGGGAAGATGTGGTGTTCGATTTGCGTGCTGAGGTGCCCAGTCAGAATGTGAAACGCGGTACTGCCTTCGACGTTGGCAGCACCCTGCAGTTGTCGGACATACCACTGCCCGCGTGTTTCGTTTTCAATCTGATCCTCAGTAAACAGTTGAACCCCGTCGGCGAAGTGGCCGCAGAAGATGATCGCGTGGGTCCACATGTTGCGACCCACATTCGCTGTGTAG
>JAHEXM010000393.1 GCA_023252115.1 Micrococcales bacterium
CGGTAATCTCGTCGGCCATCGACTGCGCGTTGGCCGCAACTTGGTCAAGATCTGCCAGCTTTGGATCGACCGGATTCGCATTCCTTGCATTGTTCGCATTAGTTGATGCGATTGCTGCCGCCGTCTCCAGTTTAGATTCCTGACGCTTGACTGCTTCATACTCTGTTTTGGAAAAGGAAATGTTGACGGCGTTGATGGCAAACGAACCAACTGCAGTACCAGCGCCGATTCCCATAAGAATTAATACTCCGTCGGGGATCGGCGCGATATCTCCTGTCACTGCGTAAGTGAACAGAACGCCGCATACAACCGTGACAAACCAGAGGGCCATCTGAAAGCGCGCCAGACTCCACGTAGCCTTCTTGCCACCCACCGGGAAACCCGGATCACGCAGCATAGAAGTCGTAAAAGACAGAAAAAGCGTCATGGCGATAAGAACGGCAGCACCCGCAAGCATAAGTCCCGCTGACCACGCGTTGGGGAAGTAGTTCAGACATGCATCCACATTTGGTCCGACCTGCATGCCGTCTTCATAACCAACTGCTAGGCGGATAATATTGCTTGGATTCGAGGCGCAGCTCACGTTTTTCTTCAGACTGAACGACTTTCTTGCAAACAATACACTCCACGAGTCACGATTGGAGTCGGTACGCGCCAGATGGAACATCACGGCGTTCTCGCGGCCGATTACGGGCACCGCCGGCAAGTCACTGAAGTACAGTTCATTGATGTAGAGGCCGAGTTTGTGGCCGACTCGATCAGTCTTCAAGTAAGTGGAGAATTTATCGTTGAGTTTGAGAATGACATAGTCACCCAATGACACGTCATGCTGTCGCTGGTCGGCCACTGCTCGGCCTTTGACCCAGAATTCATAGTCCGGAGCACCGTTGTCCGCATCTGATGCGGACAGAACACCTATATCGGGCACTTGGGCTACATTGCCATTCTTATCCGCATTCTGCAGCTTGATCGACGGTGCGCTTGCGACCGATTCGGAGGGTGCCGGAGCACCGGTGGCATCCTGTTTACTCGCCCCCCATGCCCAGCACGTGACAAGCAGTAAAAGTAATACCAGCGTGCGGTTCATTTCAATCCTCACAAATCAGGTCAGAGCGACACCCAGCAAATCAAGCACGGGGCCGATGGGATTGACATAGGCGACGCCAGTTTCGCTGACTGCAAACAGCAAGCCCAATGCCGCCCCAGCTTCATTGATCACTAGAGCGCCACTGTCGCCATGTGCTGCAAAAACACCGTCGACGCCGGTTATTTCGATTTGATGATCAAACAGCGCGGGGCCGTTCTGGTAGTCAACGAAGAAGCCCCCCATCTCGATGCCCGTTATCGTGCCATTCGTCAGACCACTCGAGCGGCCCAGCTTTTTGACAAGCGACGTCTTTGTAGCCATGGCTGGCGCTAGGGTAGGTTCATACGGGAATTTCGAACCACCCGGCGGTGCGAGAACCACCCCCGGTGCGAGCCGCGCAACTGCGCAATCGACGAGGTTTGGGGCGCCTGAAAAATCTAGATTCACGCACCGAGAAAAGTAAGCGATGGTGTTGGCCGGCACAGTCCCACCATCATCCTTGCCGGGGTCGACTATCGCATCGTCAACAATGGCGTCGTTCTCCAGCGCGATGACATGGTTGTTCGACAGCAGCAACGTATTGCCTGTCTTAAGATCGCGAACGGGGCAGCCGATAGATCCCGTGCCCGTTAAGTAGTGCGAGACGGAAGTCCCACTGCTCTGGTTCAAGACAGGCGCCACGCCGACGGGATAAATCCGCCCGACGTATCGGAGGTGCAGATCATCGGGGCTATGCCGTGCGAATATCTTGTTCAGCAATTCGACGCGAAACCCATGCCGTGAGATGCGAACAGCGACACGGTAGTCGTCCGCTCTGTCACCTTGCGCGATGCCCACGCTCAGTAGCGGAATCGCGGGTTTGTTCTTAGTCCACATCCCACTAGGAGGACGATTCGCAATTTGCTTCACGTGCACGTACAAAGCCTCAGAAATGTTGTTCTGAACCCTTACCTTCTCCTTGCGCGCTGCCTCAAGGCGCATGGTTCACTCTTTGAAGTTCTGGCGGTCAATAGTCTGGCCGGACTGCTTGAAGTCGGCGTGAACCCAGCCGCTGTCGCGGAAAAAGACGCGGTCGTAGACACTGCCACCTACTTGGTCCAGAACGCTGGCGCGCACGGCGACTCCCCCGGCATAGTCCACTCGGTCATTGAGAATTAAGCGCTTTGTGGTGAGGGTGTAGCCGCTGGACTTCAGCAGCGACAATACAAGCCGGGGTTTCCCTTCGGCCGCAGTGCGCAGTGCTCGATACTGCGCCGCGACGATCAGCGGCGACAGTCCCGAGACCGCATCAACCTGGTAAACGGAATCAACGTAGGCCTGAGCTTGAGTGACTAACGCTGTTGCTTTCGTATTAAATACAGCCAAGTTCACCGGGGCTGAACGTTTATCGAGCTTCTCGAGATTGGTCTTATCCTTCTGCTTGGCTGCCTCGGCGCGCTCCTTTTCGAGCGAAGTAGCCGCAGAAGAAAGATCATTCAGTGCTACGTCCAGCGCAGCTGCGGCATCCGAAATTTGCTTCATTTCATTGCCGATCTGACCGATCCGCGACGTGAGGTTAATCAAATCACTTTCCACATTCTTGATTTGGGGACC
>JAHEXM010000394.1 GCA_023252115.1 Micrococcales bacterium
GACGGGCGACCCGAGAACTACACGACGAGCTGGCAGTCAGGCGATCGCTACTTCGTAGCAAAAATCGGAAACGCAGACACGTTGCTGGCTTCCGGTCAGCACGTTTACACAATCGTGTACACGCTGCAAAACGTGATTGCCCCAGCATCAGAGGGCGCAGGCAAAGCGTTCCCGACTACTACCGGAACAAATTCAAACCCGCAGTCGGTATTCAACTGGAACGTCATCGCACCCGGTTGGCAGTTGCCAATGGCGAAGGCGGTCATTCACGTCAATTTGCCCTCGGCAAGTCAACAGGTGCAATGTGCCGCCGGTACGGGCAGCGGCAGTGCCACTCGAGCTGCAACTTATGGGCCGTGCATTGTCACCGGTGCCGGAACACCAAATCTCACGGCAACTGCGAATACGATTCCGCCCGAGAGCGGAATGACCATGCGCGCGAGCATGGCAGCGCCGCCGCCGCCGCGTTCAACAATTCCTTGGTCGATCAAGTGGGATCCGATTCTTGGTCGCAATGTCACTCTGGTCATAGGCGTAATTGTGCTGAGCTTGATTGTCGGCGTGCTTGCCTTCTTGTGGGCACGGCGCAGTAAGGAACCGGATCCCGGTTTCCCGGTTATGTATGCGCCACCCGACGGTCTCGGCCCTGTGCAGACGTATTACATGGCCACCGAAGCCATCACATCGCATGCACTGACCAGCACGTTGTTCTACATGGCGGATAAGAAGCTCGTCACGCTCGAGCAGCGCGACTACAAGTCGTGGCTGGTTACTGGTACCGGCACGGATGAAGCTTGGGCCGCTGTTGACGAACCGACACGAGATCTGGCCATGTCGCTCGGGATTATTCAGCCTGGCTTCTGGTTCTTGGCAGACGGTAGTAAGGCGGCAGGCGAGATTTTGCAGAGCGCAAAGTCGTCGTTAGCAAGCTCGACGCCACGATGGGCAAAAGCAACGGGCCTGGTCGTTGGTGTTGCTTCTGAGACTTGGGGCAGGGTGGTGTGGTTCCTGGCCCTGGTTGGCGGCGGCTTCGCAACCTTTGGGTTCTTTGGTCCGACCATGATGGTGCTGCCGTTTTCGGCGTTCCTGATCGGCGGAATCGGATTTACCAGAACCGGCGTGGGCACGCGCCGTACTCCGGCCGGGCGCGAGGTGTGGTCGCGAGCAGGTGGATTCGAGCGCATGCTCTCGACGCCATCGAGCGAGGCTCGCTTCGACTTCGCGGCAAGGAAAGACCTCTTCATCAGCTTCATCCCATTTGCGGTTGCCTTTGGTGTTGCCGACAAATGGGCCGCCAAGTATCGCGCCGAAATGAATTCCGATCCTCCGCTGCCGTTCTGGTACCCGTACGGCTACGGCGTATACGGAGACCCGTATTCGTCAGCAGGCGGGTTCGATAGCTTCGATTCGACGCTGTCTTCCTCGATTAGTGCATATCAAGCGTCGCAGTCGTCCTCCAGTGGTGGCGGCGGAGGAGGCGGCGGTGGCGGAGGCGGTGGTGGCGGATCGTGGTGATCTGCCACAGCTATTCAACGTGAGACACTGAACTTCTAGTCGACGAGACAGGATGTGAACACCATGATGTGGGTTGTTATCGCGATAGTAGTGATCATCATTTTGCTGGTGATTTTTGCGATTGTCGGATTCAACAAGTTGCGTCAGAAAGACATCGAAGCGCAAGAAGCACTTGGTGGTATTGACGTGCAGCTCACGCGGCGGGCTGACTTGATTCCCAACCTCGTCGAAACCGTCAAGGGTTACGCCAGTCACGAAAAGGGTGTCTTCGAGGCTGTCACCGAAGCACGCGCCGGAGTCCAAAAAGCCGCAGCGAGCGGAACCGTTGAAGAAAAAGCCGCCGCCGAAGCAGTGCTCGACAAGGCACTCGTCAACGTTATGGCCGTTGCGGAGCAGTACCCGGACCTCAAGGCGTCAACAAACTTCCTGCAGTTGCAAGGGCAGTTGACTGATACCGAGAACCAACTTGCCTTTGCACGCCAGTACTACAACGACGCAGTGTCGACCCTAAACAAGTTGGTAGTCACAATTCCGTGGATGTTCTTTGCTGGCATGGCTGGTGTTGCGAAGCGGGCGTTTTACCAAGCGCCTGAGGGTCAGACGACTCCACCTGCAGTGTCGTTCAGCTGATTTGCGGTCGGCGGCTGCTAGCTGACGAGGTAGTCAACGGGTTCTAAGCGGTCGCGCTTCGGAACGATGCCATCCCCCGAACTGCGTCGATTGATCCGGCGCCCGATCCACGGAGCTAAGTGCTTGCCGGTCCACTCGAGGTGGCCGCGGGCCCGTTCGATCGGTTTCATCGGGTGAGGATCTTCCAGCAACGCAGCCCACTCGTGGTCGCCGAGTCCAAGCACTTCCATCGCAGCGCACGCGGTTCGTTCGTGACCCAACGCATTGAGATGCAGCCGATCTTCGGCCCACACTCGCGAATCGTCGTAGAGGCGCTCTGGCCACAGGTCCACGACGTAGCAGTCATGGTCGGCCGCAATCGCAATGGTGATCTCGCGAAAATCACGCATCCGATTCTTGATCGTGCCCAACGTCGTTGAGCGTCGCGACGGATCACCGAAAGCCCACAGCATCACATCGGCACCGCTTGCGCGCAGCGCGATGACAGCGGTTTCGAGTTCGTTAGCCGTGGCTTCCATGCTGAACTTCGGTCG
>JAHEXM010000395.1 GCA_023252115.1 Micrococcales bacterium
GTTTTGTGGGTTCCCGGAGCCAACCGTTAGGGCGCTCTCGATCTTTACACAGCGCTAACTGATGACTTGGTTTGCTCTCGTGCCAGCGGGGCATCATTCCGATGCGCCGCTGGCTTCTCTCCCCGGCTCCGCAGACTGCAACATTGAAGTTTGGCCCTTGACTGGTACCTCTCCTCCCGGTCTGGGGCCAAACTTGTTTCACCCGCCGTTTGCAAGAAAGAGAAAGCGATACTGGAACAACTACTGAGACTTCTCGGCAACCTTCAGTCGCACATCTGCGCGACGTTCAGCGGCAGTGGCAGAGTCGCTCGGTTCGCTGCCCTCGGCTTCGGCGAGCAAGCTCTTGGCCTGGGCGATGTCGATTTCCGAAGCAAGTTCGGCTGATTCAGCCAAGATGATGCACGTGCCCGCATCAACCAAGGCGAATCCGGTGTGAACGGCCGCATGGATGTCGTCACCCTCGGGCGGTCGGATCAGGACTGCCCCATCCCGCAGCTGAGCCATCAATGGCGAATGTCCCGGCATGATGCCGACCTCGCCGTCGAACGTCTCAAACGAGACGAGCTTGGCTTCACCGGTCCAGACCTCACGGTCTGTCGCGACGAGATGCACCTCAATCGGATCAGCCACGCTACTTGCCTTCCAACTTCTTGGCATTCGCCTCTAGATCGTCGACGCCACCACACATGAAGAACGCCTGCTCTGGAAGGTTGTCGTACTTTCCTTCGCACAGCGCCTTGAACGATGCGACCGTCTCTTCGATCGGCACAAATTTGCCAGGCTGACCCGTGAACGTTTCGGCCACGAACATGGGCTGTGACAAGAACCGCTCGATCCGACGCGCCCGACCGACCAAAACGCGGTCCTCTTCACTGAGTTCGTCAATACCCAAAATTGCGATGATGTTCTCGAGGTCCTTGTAACGCTGAAGGATCTCTTTGACGCGTGCGGCGACGTTGTAGTGATCGTCACCGACGTACTGGGCGTCCAAGATGCGTGACGTGGAGTCCAGTGGATCGACAGCAGGGTAGATGCCCTTTTCAGTGATCGGACGCGAAAGCACTGTCTTGGCATCCAAGTGAGCGAATGTTGTTGCGGGTGCCGGGTCGGTCAAGTCGTCAGCCGGAACGTAGATGGCTTGAAGCGACGTGATGGCGTGACCACGTGTCGAGGTAATGCGCTCCTGCAACTGGCCCATTTCGTCAGCCAATGTTGGCTGGTAACCGACAGCTGATGGCATCCGGCCGAGAAGCGTGGAGACCTCTGAACCAGCCTGCGTGTAACGGAAGATGTTGTCGATGAACAACAGCACGTCCTGCTTCTGGACATCGCGAAAGTACTCGGCCATTGTCAGCGCGGCAAGTGCAACGCGAAGACGCACGCCGGGTGGCTCATCCATCTGCCCGAATACCAGAGCGGTCTTTTCGATAACGCCTGACTCAGTCATTTCCAGGACCAGGTCGTTGCCCTCGCGGGTACGCTCTCCGACCCCGGCGAATACCGACACACCACCGAAGTTCTCGGCGACGCGGTAAATCATTTCCTGGATCAAGACGGTCTTGCCGACACCGGCTCCACCGAATAGACCGATCTTTCCACCCTGGACATAAGGCGTCAGAAGGTCAATGACCTTGATACCGGTCGGGAAGACCTCGGTCTTGGATTCCAGTTGATCAAACGGCGGCGGGTTACGGTGAATCGACCAGCGGTCTTTGATGTCAAGAGTCGACTCTGGAACGTCGAGTGACTTTCCTAGGGTGTTCCACACGTGGCCCTTGGTCACATCGCCAACCGGGACCATGATTGGTGATCCGGTGTCACGGACTTCCTCACCACGCGACAAGCCGTCTGTTGGACCCATCGAGATCGCCCGCACCATGTTGTCGCCAATGTGCAGCGCAACCTCAAGTGTCAGCTCGTGGCTGCTCTCCTCGGGCGTTCCCTCATCAAGAGTGATCGTCACCAAGAGTGCATTGAAGATCTCGGGCATCGCCTCGGCAGGGAACTCCACGTCAACGACTGGGCCGGTGACCCGTGCAACGCGGCCGACCCCGGTTGTGGTCTCGGTCGTGGCGGTCATGTCATTTACTCCCTAGCTCGCGGACGACAGCGCGTCGGCTCCACCGACGATTTCGCTGATTTCCTGGGTGATCTCGGCCTGGCGGGCCTGGTTGGCTTGTTGGACGTACTTCTTGACGAGAGCTTCTGCGTTGTCCGTTGCTGACTTCATCGCTCGCTGGCGCGCCGCATGTTCGGAAGCGGCCGACTGAAGAAGTCCGACGTGGATCAGGTGGGTGACGTACACGGGTAGCAGCGCATCGAGCGTTTTGGTTGCATCCGGCTCGAAGTCGTACAACGGCCAGGCCGCAGCGCCGCCCTCTTCGTCGCCACCAGTGATGTGTGAGCTCGTGGTGTCGACTGCTTCTTCGACGACCTCAAGTGGAACCATCCGAATGACACGGGGTTCTTGAGTGCCACGGTTGATGAAGTGGGTGTACACCATGTGGATCTCGTCCACGCCGCCTTCCTCTTGGCCAGCAAGGAATGCGGGTATCAGTTCGTCAGCGAATGCTTTTGCATCGTCGTATTTAGGCTTATCTGTCATGCCAACCAACGAGTCTGCGATCGGACGATCGCGGAACTTGTAAAACGAGACGCCCTTCTTGCCAAC
>JAHEXM010000039.1:0-1918 GCA_023252115.1 Micrococcales bacterium
TGTGCGACGCCAACTGGCTCCACCGCGTACTCATGGTCAGCCGGTGGCCCGGTGGTGTGGCCCACCCTCGAAGCAATCTTGGTAGTGCCGCTAAGCGCGCATTCGCTATTCAGTCGCCCAATGGTGATTGGGCCGAACAACACGATCTCCGTTCAGCTTTTGGCGAACTCACCTGGTGGTGTTGTCTGGTCAGATGGGCGGCGCGAAATTCTGCTTCCCCCGGGATCGCGTGTTGATCTGCATCGCAGCAATGAGCCGGTGCGTCTTGCCCGACTGCACGTTGCTCAGTTCACCCGACGCCTAGTAAACAAGTTCGATTTGCCAGTTACTGGGTGGCTGGCAAAATCCAAGGAACGAGGAGTCGACGAATGATCGAATATTTGCGACTCGATGGCATCGGAGTCATTAGTGATGCCGATGTCGAACTTAGTGAGGGCCTGACCGTTCTGACTGGCGAGACTGGTGCCGGCAAGACCCTGGTGCTTACGGCGTTGGATCTTCTGCTGGGCGGTAAGTCGGACTATGGGTTGGTTTCGGGAAACGCGGCAAGTGTTGAAGGTGCATGGCGGATCCCCGACAGCCATCCAGCGATCGAGCGGGTGCAGGAAGCAGGCGGCGTCATCGACGACGGCTTATTAGTGATTGGGCGATCGGTACCGGCTAGTGGTCGAAGCCGTTGCTTTGCAGGTGGTAGGACTGTTCCGCAAACACTGTTGGCCGAGATCGGGCCTGATTTGGTAGCCGTGCACGGACAGTCTGATCAGTCATTGCTCAAGCGTGAGTCCTCCCAGCGTGGATTACTCGACAAATTCGGTGGAGAGGCGCTGGACACTCTGCTGACGCGTTACCGAGAGAAATACCGCCAAGTCCTCGACCTCGATCGCACATTGGCTGACGCGTTGGCAGGTCAGGCAGATCGAGCTGCGGAATTGGCCGAAATCAAAGTGGGATTGGAACGGATCGAGCAAATTGCACCAACTGCTGGCGAAGACGTCGAACTCGCTGCCCGAGCGCAACGTCTTGCCAAGGCGGACGAACTCGTGACCGCAACTCAAACTGCGCTGAACTCGATCGCCAACGACGATGACACAGGCACTGACATCACCCAGTTGTTGGCGAGTGCCTCCCGGTCAATAGATTCTGTTGCTGGCGACGATGCCGAACTTGAACCGATTCAAAGTCGGTTGAGCGAAGTGATGGTGTTGGTGCAAGACATCGCCGCTGACCTTTCGCGATACATGGCCGACTGCGAATGCGAACCGGGTGAGCTGGATCGAGTCAACGATCGTCGTGCCGAACTCAGCGCGCTGGTTCGAATGTATGGCGCATCGGTTGACGATGTTCTTGCGTGGTCGGCCAAAGCCGGCGCGCGAATCCTTGAGTTAGAACGAGCCTCGGACATCGACCGACTCACGGCCGAGCAGAAAGAGGCGCGCGCTGATCTGGCGGCCCTCGCTGACCAGATCTCCAAATTGCGGCACGCTGCCGCATCACGATTGTCGGAACAAGTGACCCACGAGATCAACGAACTCGCAATGCCCGATGCGAAATTGATCGCGCAAGTTCAACCGCGTGCAGTTGATGCTTCGACCGCCGGCTTGCTGTTGCCGGGTGGCGACGAACCAGTCGGGTTTGGGCCTGACGGAATTGATGAAATCGAGTTCTTGTTGATCGCGCACCGGGGAGCCGATCCTGCGCCTCTTGCCAGAGCGGCCTCCGGCGGTGAGCTGTCGCGAGTGATGCTCGGACTTGAAGTTGTTCTGGCTGGCATCTCACCGGTCTCAACATTTGTGTTCGATGAAGTTGATGCCGGCGTGGGCGGCAAGGCCGCTGTCGAAGTAGGTCGCCGCCTTGCGCGCCTCGGTAAACAAGCGCAGGTTCTGGTCGTAACGCATTTGCCGCAAGTCGCGGCTTTTGC
>JAHEXM010000039.1:1928-2372 GCA_023252115.1 Micrococcales bacterium
CTAAGCATCGAGATGACCGCGTCACATCATCTGGTGTTGTCGAGGTTGATGGTGCCGATCGTGTGAAGGAACTCGCGCGGATGCTGGCCGGACAAGATGAGTCGTCGCACGCGGCGGCGCACGCTAATGAACTGCTCGACCTTGCGGCTATCGAGCGCAAGAACAAGATACTCACTACGAAATAGAGGGCGCATTACCGATGGCCGGCGACACGACGACTGGAAATGCACGTAGCGAAATCTTTGAGATTGCCGAGCAGTTCGTCAATGATCGGGTGGCTCTTGACCCCGACGAAGCAACCGCACTGGGTATTCCTGGTTACGACCATTTACTGACCAACTATTCACCGGCAGCCGTTGAGGAACGCAACGCGCTCGCGTTGGCCGTGCTCGCGCAAATCAAAGCCGCTTCGACCGGTGAACTAAGCGAACCAGATCGGATCGC
>JAHEXM010000039.1:2382-9901 GCA_023252115.1 Micrococcales bacterium
TCGGTCTTGGCATGCCCAATCACTGGCATCCGAATGATTTTCACTTTGATGCCGACCGAGACCGACGAACAATGGTCAAACATTGCCGCCCGCATGGCTCAAGTTCCGACCGCACTCGCGTCTGCTCGGGAGGCTCTCGAAGCAGGCCTGGCTGCGGGTTTGCCTGGATCCCAGCGACAGGCCGTGGCGGTAGCCAAAACCGCGGCCGCGATCGCTGGACAAGGAAACGGTCCGGCTTGGTTTGATCAGCTGGCTGGCTCGTATGAAGGCACCAATGAGGAGTTGGTCACCGCTCTCGGGCAAGGCGCTACGGCAGCAACCGCCGCTTACGGTGAAATCGCGATTTGGTTGGACGAGGTCTATGCGCCGCAGGCCCAGGTTTCAGATGGCGTTGGCGAAGAGCGGTACCGAAATCTTGCTCGGCTGTGGCTTGGAGCCGATATCGATCCAGTAGAGGCCTATTACTGGGGTTGGGAAGAACTCGATCGGATCGTTACCCGCGCACATGAGGTTGCCAATCAAATCGCGCCCGGGAAGTCGCTGGCTGAAGTCAGCGCAATACTTGACGCCGATCCAAAATTCCAGCTGCATGGGTCCGAAGCGCTTCGCGAATGGTTGCAAGCGTTTACCGATGAAGCGATGAATGCGGTCAGTGAAAGTTGCTTCGATATTCCGGACGAGATGCGGGTATGTCAGGCGATGATTGCGCCGCCGGGTGGCGCTGCGGCGATGTACTACACGCCGCCTAGTGAGGACTTCAGTCGCCCTGGCCGGACTTGGTATCCCACTCACGGCAAGGAAGTTTTTTCGACATGGCCAACGGTTGCCACTTGGTATCACGAGTCGGTTCCCGGCCATCACCTGCAGCTTGCATATGCAATGTTGCAGAAGGATCGACTGTCACGGGTGCAACGTGTCGATTTCATTTCGGCCCATGCCGAAGGTTGGGCCTTGTATGCCGAGCGGCTGATGGGGGAGTTGGGTTTTTACACCGAACCCGCGTATGAACTCGGAATGCTCGCCGGACAGGCACTTCGGGCAGCTCGGGTAGTGGTCGACATCGGACTGCACTTAGGTCTGGTGCTTCCCGACAATGAACTGACGCGTGATGTCGGTGGCCGAAATGCTGCTGGTGAAGTCTGGTCGCGTGATCTTGCGGTTGATTTTCTGGTCGGTCACGCAATGCAAGAGCGAGCGTTTGCCGAGAGTGAGGTCGATCGCTACCTCGGATTGCCGGCTCAGGCGATTAGCTACAAGCTGGGTGAGCGCGCATGGCTGGAAGCTCGTGACCGCGCGAAAACGAAAGACGGCGACGAGTTTGATCTACGGAAATGGCACATGGGGGCACTAGCCCTTGGTCCACTTGGGCTTGACACATTGGTACGCGAGATCGGCGAGATGTAGTCACACCACTCTGACAAACGCGGACGAAACGTCCGTTTCCCGGCCCTAGAAAGGGTCATTTCGTCCGCGTTTGCGAGAGTTGGTCGGCGGTCATCGGACAAGAGTTCGGCGTGGCGCGACGCAACGCACCATCGATCCAAGCCCAGTTCGGTGTTAGCCTGGTATTCCGTGGGCCAAACGAATAATTCTCAGACGCGCCATGTGTTTGTCACTGGAGGCGTCGCCTCATCGCTTGGCAAGGGCCTCACCGCATCAAGTCTCGGCAATCTGCTCGTATCGCGCGGTCTGCGTGTCACGATGCAAAAGCTAGACCCGTATCTCAACGTTGATCCCGGAACCATGAACCCGTTTCAACACGGCGAAGTGTTCGTAACCGATGACGGTGCCGAAACGGACCTTGACGTTGGGCACTATGAGCGTTTCCTCGATCGCAACCTGTCGGGCAATGCGAACGTGACGACCGGTCAGGTCTATTCGACCGTTATCGCGAAAGAGCGTCGCGGCTAATACCTCGGTGACACCGTGCAGGTCATTCCGCACATCACTAACGAAATCAAAGCGCGAATCTTGGCCATGGGGTCAGATGACGTTGATGTGGTGATTACCGAAGTTGGTGGCACAGTCGGCGATATTGAATCGCTGCCGTTCCTGGAGGCCGTTCGACAAGTCCGTCATGAAGTTGGGCGCGAAAACGTGTTCTCACTGCACGTTTCATTGCTGCCTTACATCGGACCATCTGGCGAACTCAAGACGAAGCCAACGCAGCACTCAGTGGCGGCACTACGAAGCATCGGTATTCAGCCTGACGCGTTGGTATTGCGCGCTGACCGACCAGTGCCCATCGGCATCAAGCGCAAGATCTCGTTGATGTGTGACGTAGATGCCGAAGCCGTTGTAGCGGCACCTGATGCTCCAAGCATCTATGACATTCCGAAAGTCCTGCACGCTGAAGGCTTGGACGCCTACGTCATCCGTCGTTTGGGTTTGCCGTTTCGTGATGTCAATTGGAGTGACTGGGACGATCTGCTGCGCCGGGTACACCGGCCGGCCCACACAGTGGAGATCGCGTTGGTCGGCAAGTACATCGACTTGCCCGATGCTTACCTGTCGGTTATCGAAGCAATTCGCGCTGGCGGATTCGCGAATGATTGCGGTGTGCGCCTGCGTTGGGTGGCGTCTGACGACTGCGCGACTCCTGAAGGCGCTGCACAGCAATTGGGTGGCGTTGACGGAATCTGCGTACCCGGCGGTTTCGGAGTACGCGGCATCGACGGCAAACTTGGTGCGCTGACTTATGCACGTGAAAATGGCATTCCCTCTTTGGGACTGTGCCTGGGGTTGCAATGCATGGTTATCGAATTCGCTCGGTCAAAGGCTGGATTGCTGGATGCGAATTCAGCTGAGTTCGACCCAGACACGTCCACACCTGTAATCGCAACGATGCAAGAACAGCTCGATGTCGTCAGCGGCGATCGCGACCTCGGCGGAACAATGCGCCTTGGTGAGTATCCAGCGACTCTGACCGACGGCAGCATCGTCGCAGAACTGTATGGATCGACCCAGGTATCTGAACGTCATCGGCATCGATTCGAGGTCAATAACCAACACCGCGACGAGCTTGAAGCCAGTGGCCTGTTGATTTCGGGTACGTCGCCGGATGGCGCACTTGTGGAATTCGTTGAACTGCCGCGTGATGTCCATCCGTTCTATGTAGGAACCCAAGCGCATCCTGAATTTCGTTCACGACCTGCTCGTGGACATCCATTGTTTGTCGGGTTGATCGCCGCCGCGTTGGCACACCAAGGCGTGGGAGCCGCGGGCAGCGACGTGACTCGTTCAGAACCGACAGTCTCAGTTGTTGCAAGTAGTGCCGGCTGAGCATGGCGCTTGATTCGGACGGCGAGGTCTGGCTAGGCCCAGTACAAGACGTCGCGTTTGACTATCCATTGATCGATTCGGTGACACAGTTCAACGGTCATGTTTGGTCAATTCGAACCGATACCGTCGACATCGATGGACAGGTCGTTGAACGCGACGTGATGATTCATCCAGGTGCTGTGGGGATCATCGTGCTTGACGAACAGGATCGCATTTACTTGTTGCGCCAATATCGCCACCCGGTCGCAATGGCACTGTTCGAAGGCCCAGCCGGACTGATGGATGTTGCTGGTGAGGATGCACTTTCAACCGCCAAACGCGAACTTGCCGAAGAAGCTGGACTGGTCGCCAATCATTGGAATGTGTTGGTCGACTACTTGAGTTCGCCAGGTGGAACAACGGAAGCATTGCGCAGCTACCTTGCGCGCGATATTTCACCGATCGCTGGCGGTCGAGTCGAAACTGGCGAGGCAGAGGAAGTTCATCTGCCCGGGGCATGGGTACCGCTTGATGAGGCTTATCAACTCGTGATGGCTGGCAAAATCAGCAACGTGCTTTCGGTTGTCGGAATTTTGGCTGCCTACTCAAGTCGGGCAGCAGGTTGGAGCAACTTGCGAGCTGCAGACGTACCGTGGCCTGTTCGCGATCACCTGTTGGCAACGGGCCGAGTGCACGGTGAATGAGGATCAGGAAGTCCAACGTCCCAACGCGCTGCGCCGGTGCGCGAACGACTACCTCGATCACTTGTCTGTGGAACGAGGTCTTGCTGCCAATTCGATGTCGTCGTATCGACGAGATCTGGATCGCTATTGCGAATTCTGCAGCGAATTGGGGATTGAAAATCCTGAGGCAATCGCCGCAACCGATGTGTCGGCCTTTGTTGCATCGATGGCAACCGGAAGCGCAGACCATCCGCCGCTCGGTCCCGCATCGATTAGTCGCACATTGAGTGCGGTGCGCGGGTTACACAAGTTCCTGGTTCTTGAAGGGATCAGTACGACTGATCCGGCGAAAGACATTTCACCGCCCAAGGCGGCCAACCGGCTGCCAAAGGCGATGGGCGTTTCGGATGTGCTCGCAATTCTGGATGCGCCATCGGCCGATGATGTCAGCGGTCTTCGTGATCGGGCTTTACTGGAAATCCTTTATGGAACTGGGGCGCGAATTAGCGAGGCCGTCGGGTTGGACATCGACGATGTTGACCTCGAGTCCGGCACAGTGCTGCTTCGCGGGAAGGGCAATAAACAGCGGATTGTTCCACTCGGCAGGCCGGGGCGGGCTGCCGTCGAGGCCTACCTGGTGCGGGGTCGTCCAGCTCTGGCGTTGAAGGCATCGGGTGAAATCGGCAGTTCGGCAGGCGGGGCCGTTTTCCTGAACACCCGCGGACGGCGACTCTCGCGGCAAAGTGCCTGGGGGCAGTTGCGAGCAGCTGCCACCAAGGCAGGCGTGCCAAGCGATATCTCGCCCCACATGCTCAGACACTCCTTTGCCACCCACCTCTTGGACGGTGGTGCAGATGTCCGAGTGGTGCAGGAATTGCTGGGTCATGCCTCGGTAACTACCACCCAGATCTACACATTGGTTACTGTGGACCGACTTCGTGAGGTTTACGTGACCTCTCACCCGCGAGCCCTTGACTGAGGACGGCCCAGCCTCGTTTACCGTGGTGTAGTGGGAACCCAACCGGATGTTGTCGATATCCGCGATATCCGTCCGGAGGAATCAGCCGACGAGGCTGGCCCCGAGACCAGTAGCGAGACGGTCGAACAAACCCCCTCGGCACCGATCCAGGGGTCGATTTTCGAGGTTCGACTGGATGACTTTTCTGGGCCGCTCGATCTGCTGCTGAGTCTGATTTCCAAGCATCAGCTTGAAGTCACCGAACTTGCTCTGCACCAAGTCACTGACGACTTCATCGGATACATCCGCCAGCAAGGCTCGGATTGGGACCTGGACGAAACGTCGCAGTTCCTGGTAGTTGCAGCGACCCTGCTGGACTTGAAGGCGGCGCGCTTGCTGCCCAGCGGTGAAGTTGAGGACGAAGAAGACCTGGCACTGCTGGAAGCCCGTGACCTGCTGTTTGCTCGTTTGCTTCAGTACCGCGCGTTCAAGGATGTCTCGGCGATCTTTGGTCAGCAGATTCTTGAGCAAACGAACCGACTGCCGCGAACTGCAGGACTCGATCCTGAGTTTGTCGGCCTGTTACCTGATGTCATTTTTGCGATTGGTCCGGATCGGTTCGCATCGATAGCCGCATCAGCCCTGATGCCAAAAGTTGCGCCCGAGGTTGGTGTTGCTCACATTCACGCGCCAGCTGTCAGTGTGGCTGATCAGATGATCGTTGTCGCCGAGCGACTCCAGCGTGATGGTGTCTGCACGTTTCGGTCGTTGGTTCAGGATTGCGAAGAGACCGCAGTGATTGTGGGCCGATTCTTGAGCCTGCTCGAACTTTTCCGAATGGGACACATTGTGTTGGACCAAGTGGCCGCGCTCGGTGATCTGCATGTTCGATGGATTGGACCGGCCGAAGACGTATCTGATGAGGCCGCAGATACGGAATTTGATCAGCCGTTCGTTCCAGCCAGTGACGAAGAAACAACATCAGCATCAGCATCAGGGGAGAACTCGTAATGGCTAAGGCAGCAAGCAATGTCATCGACATAAGCGAAGGTTCACCAGTGCCTGAAAGCTCAGATAGTGACGCAACAACACTCGCTGCATCTCTCGAGGCGCTGTTGCTGGTGGCAGACCAGACGGTGACGTCGACCGAGCTGGCAACGTTTATCGGTGAACCGGTTCATGTTGTTGAGGAGACGCTCGAGAAGTTGGCCGCCGGGTACCGCGAACAGAACCGTGGCTTTGACCTTCGCAATGTTGCTAACGGGTGGCGCTTTTACACCTCGCCCGACTGCGCCGAATTGGTTGCGCGTTATGCGAAGGAAGGCCAGGCCGCCCGACTCACGCAGGCTGCGCTCGAGACGTTGGCCGTTGTTGCATACCGGCAACCAATTAGTCGCGCGCGCGTCGGCGCGATCCGTGGTGTCAATGTGGATGCAGTGATGCGCACGTTGTCTACCCGGGGACTGGTTACGGAAGTTGAGACAGACAGCGCAACCGGCGCTGTGTTGTTTGGCACCACTGAGTACTTCCTGGAACGCATGGGACTGCGCAATCTCGAAGAGCTGCCACCAATTGCTGACTACTTGCCGGACTTGTCGGTGCTCGATGAGTTGGTTGATCCTCACGAGTGAGTGACGCTTCCGAAACTGGCATTCGATTGCAGAAGATTCTGGCTGCTGCAGGAGTCGGCAGTCGTCGCCGCTGTGAGGAATTGATCGAACTAGGCAAAGTCAGTGTCAACGGTTCGGTTGTTGAAGAACAAGGCATGCGGATTGATCCATCGACCGCAATCATTCGAGTCAACGGCGAGCTGGTCGTAGTGTCGCCGGACAAGTCGGTTGTTGCACTGAATAAGCCCGCTGGAATGGTCAGTTCAATGTCCGACGACCGGGGCCGACCATGCGTGGGGGATCTGGTCGCGGATCGCGAACAGCGCCTCTTTCATGTTGGTCGCTTAGATTCAGACACCGAAGGTTTGTTGCTCATGACCAACGACGGTGAATTGACTCAACGACTAACCCATCCGTCTTTCGGCGTTGAGAAGACCTATCTAGCGCAAGTTAGTTCTGATTTCACCCCGCATGCCAAGGCGCAGCTGCTACACGGCGTGGTGATCGACCAACGGGCATGCGAGGTCAGTTCGCTACGGGTGATCGATACAGCCGGGGACCGAACCATGGTCGAATTGGTCATTCATGAAGGCCGCAACCGCATTGTGCGGCGGATTTTTGACGAAGTCGGCTTTCCAGTTCAGCGGCTGGTTCGAACGAAATTCGGTCCGATTCGCCTCGGGAATCAGCGTCCCGGCACAATTCGAGATCTGGATGCCAGCGAACTCAGTAAGCTCTACGAGTTGCTGCATAGCCAGCCCTGATCGAAACGGAGGTAGACGTGGCCATTCGGGCAGTTCGCGGTGCCACGTGCTTGGAAGCCGATGATGCGGCTGAGATGACGGAAGCAGTAAAAGAGCTGATTTCCGAAATGATTGCGCGCAATTCACTGACCGATGCTGACTTCATCAGTGTGCTGTTTACCAACACCCCTGATCTGACCTGTGGTTTTCCAGCGGCCGCTGCTCGTGAGATCGGATTCGCCGATGTACCGCTCATGTGCGCTC
>JAHEXM010000396.1 GCA_023252115.1 Micrococcales bacterium
AGTGATGTGGCAGTTCGCAGAGGCCGTACGCGGCTTGGCTGATGGCTGCCTTGAATTGGAAGTTCCGGTTACTGGTGGAAACGTGAGTTTCTACAACCAAACCGGAACGACGCCGATCCTGCCGACTCCGGTTGTTGGAGTTCTAGGCGTGCTTGATGACGTGACAAAGCGAACGTCGATGGCATGGAAGGATTCCGGCGACCTGATCTATCTCGTTGGTTCCACTCGCGACGAACTTGATGGCTCGGAGTGGGCCCAGGTTATTCATGGACACCTCGGCGGAGTCCCGCCGAAATTGAACCTGGCGGCTGAGCGCGAACTCGCCAACTTCCTGGTTGGTGCTGCGCGCAACGACAAGCTGGTTGCTGCGCATGACGTTTCACAAGGTGGGATCGCGCAAACGCTTGTCGAGATGGCTCTGCGCGCGGACCTGGGTGCGGACATCGCGTTACCCAGTGACATCGACCCATTTGTCTTTTTGTTCTCGGAATCGTCTGCACGCGCAGTGACGGTGATTCATCCGCACGACAAAGACGTGTTTGAAGAGGCCTGCAATCGCCATGGTCTTGAGTTCGCCAACATTGGAACCGTTAGGGCAGGAAGTGAGCTGACAATCGCAGGTCAGTTCTCAGTGTCGATAGACGAGTTGCGAGCCGCGCACGTGGGCACTTTTCCAGCATTGTTTGGCTAGGAATGGCCGGATGAGCGTAGGACAGGACGCCGTCGACACCTGCCTTGCGGCCTACCGTGAGGACTCGAAACCAGAGCGTTCCGCCGAGGCTGCAGCTACTAAGTATTTGCTGGGATTGCTTGGGAAAAAGGCCCCGGGACGAAGTGTTGAGGTTCGGATTCCACCGTATGCGGCTGCTCAAATAATCGAGGGGGTGCGTCACACCAGAGGCAATCCACCGGCCACCGTCGAGTGTGACGCCCGCACGTTTATCCAACTCACCACGGGCGGATTGACATGGTCGGAGGCAACGGCATCTGGACTGGTTCGCGCGAGCGGGGAGCGCAGCGATTTGTCCTCACTTCTGCCGTTGACCTGAGTTTTTTAGCAGTTGATTGGGCTAATTGTGCGCGGCGACCAAAAGCCACGAATCGAGCCACGTAGACTGAGCCAAGTGACAGGCGGCGATGGTCGGCTTTCTCACGACCTCCTACCAGACGAGCACGTGCCGCAGGATGCCTGTGGCGTTTTTGGGGTGTGGGCACCCGGCGAGGAAGTCGCCAAACTTACTTACTTCGGTTTGTACGCCTTGCAACACCGCGGCCAAGAATCAGCTGGCATTGCCGTCAGCGATGGTCGACAGATCGTTGTCTACAAAGACATGGGGTTGGTATCCCAGGTTTTCAATGAAGCCAGCCTCGAAACCCTGGACGGGCATCTGGCCATTGGGCACTGTCGTTATTCGACTTCTGGGGCAAGTGTTTGGGAAAACGCTCAGCCAACATTCCGCGCTACTGCCACCGGCCATCTCGCCCTCGCGCACAACGGCAACTTGACCAACACAGCTGATCTTGCGCGCCGGGTCGAAGCTCAGGCAAGTCAGTCTGGGGAACTGCCGCTCGGTCACCGCAGCATGCCGTCAAGTGACACCGAGATCATGACGGCGCTGCTTGCAGCACACCCGGACTCGAGTGTCGAAGAAGCCGCGCGCACGGAACTGCCAACAATGCGTGGAGCATTTTCGCTGGTGTTCATGGACGACGAAACTTTGTACGGCGCAAGGGACCCGCAAGGCATTCGTCCATTGGTTCTTGGTCGACTGGAACACGGCTGGGTAATCGCCAGTGAAACTGCAGCGCTCGACATCGTGGGCGCGTCGTACGTGCGCGACATTGAACCGGGTGAACTGGTCGCAATTGACGAGCACGGTTTGCGGTCATCTCGCTTCGCCGAAGCAAAACCGAAAGCGTGCATCTTTGAGTTCGTTTATCTAGCGCGACCCGACACGGCAATTGGCGGACAAAGCATCCATGCAACCAGGGTTGCAGTCGGTCGAAGTCTCGCAGTGGAACATCCGGCTGAAGCTGATCTGGTGATTCCGGTGCCCGAATCGGGAACGCCAGCGGCAGTTGGGTATGCCCAAGCAGCCGGAATCCCGTTTGCTCAGGGCCTGGTCAAGAATGCATACGTCGGCCGGACGTTCATTTCGCCGTCGCAAACCTTGCGCCAACTCGGCATCCGACTCAAACTCAATCCACTTCGCGATGTCATCGCTGGAAAGAAGCTGGTCGTAGTCGATGACTCCATCGTCCGGGGAAACACCCAGCGGGCAATCGTGCGAATGCTGCGCGAAGCAGGCGCACGCGAAGTGCATGTTCGTATTTCTTCGCCGCCGGTGCAATGGCCATGCTTTTACGGAATCGACTTTGCAACAAAGGCTGAACTTATTGCTAACGGGCTGACCGTCGATGAAATCCGCACCTCGATTGGCGCGGATTCGCTCGGGTTTATCTCACTCGATGGACTTGTTGAAGCGACGAACAACGCCAAGGACGATCTGTGCCGGGCATGTTTTGACGGCGTTTATCCGGTTGCCCTTCCTGAGCCTGAATTCTTGGGTAAGCACATGCTCGAAGGCTTTAGCAGTGTCGGCGAGACTTCAGATGCTGATGGACTGTCTTCAGTCACACTCGGTGGCGGTGCAAGCGAC
>JAHEXM010000397.1 GCA_023252115.1 Micrococcales bacterium
GCGGAAGTGTTCAGCGTTTGCGTGCTCAACTTGGTCGTTTGCCGAGCGCCGCGACGATGGGCAGTACCAAGAACCCAGCGCAGATAACGGCGATTGCCCGTAGCTATGGCGCCAAGATGCGTTCGCTTGGCGTTCGAGTTGATTTGGCTCCGGTCGCAGACTTGAAGATCCCCGGGAAATTCATTGCTCGGGATGGTCGTGCATTTTCGCGCAACCCGGGAATTGTCGGACGCGATGTCAGCGCTTGGGATTTGGGTTTGCGACAAGCGGGTGTTGGCGCCGTCGTGAAGCATTGGCCGGGTCACGGATCTTCGGCGGACACCCATATCGGTTCCGGCAGGACGCCTAACTGGAATGTCGTGGCTAACCGAGACCTCCTGCCATTTCTCACTGCATTCTCGAACGGTTCGCGCGCAGTGATGGTCGGACACCTAACGGTGCCGGGTCTGACAGAGCGTGGACTTCCGGCAAGTATGTCGCCGCGGGCCATGTCGACATTGCGCGCTGAAGTTGGTCCGAGCGCTGTGGTGATGACCGATTCGTTGTCAATGGGTGCGGTAACTGATGCTATGCACCAGAGCATCAAGCGTGCGGCCCTTCGGGCGCTTCGATCGGGCTCTGACATTGCAATGGTCAACGGAGTCAATCCGATGCCCATCGTTGCTGCTATCGCAACGGCATTAAGCAACGGAAAGCTGTCGCGCGTGAATGCCATCGCGTCGGTGAATCGCGTACTGGCTTTCAAATCCCAGCTTGGCCTGCTGCGCTAGCTCACCTCTGCGTCGTCGCGCTTCACGCGATCGGATAGTTACCCTCCGCGGTCGATCTTGCTCGATTGGTGTCATTACCGAAACTGGCGTACAACGATAGTCAGGCGATCAACACTAAGGATGGCGTCATGCGGGTTGGATCTGTTTCCTTTGTCGGCTCAGTCGTTCTTGCTGTGGCACTGGCGACGGTTGCGCCCACGAGTAGCGCCGTGGCCGATCAAGGTGTGCCCGTACCGGTAAGCGGCGCAACGGCTAGGCAGTCCACCGGGATACCGCAATGTGCATGGCCTCTGGAGGCGGAACCGGCGAAAGCCAACTTCGCCTACCCCGATACTGACTCGACGTACTGGATCTTGCCCTACCAAGTGGGTTCAATCACCAGCATTGTGATCAACGGAAAGTTCACCAACGCACGCTTCTTTTCGATCGAAACGTATGGAGCGAATCACGATGACTTCACTTCATCAAACGGCGTGACCTCAGCAATCATCGACTATCAGATTGCCCCTAACGCAGGGTATAAAAACCCGTTCATTCAGACGGCAAAGTCCGGCGGCAAGTATCAAGTCACCGTCCAATCGGGAAATTCCGTGAGCGGACAGAATGTCATTCCGCTAGCGCCACCAAATACGGCGGCAGGTTCGATCGGCTACGTATGGTTCCGCGTATACCTGCCAAAGGGCGGCAACTTCGACAAAGTCGTGCTGCCGAAAGTCCAGATCAACACAACGGCATCGACCTCTGTCGTTCTCAAGACATGCCCGAGTGCTAAGTCCCCGGCGCACGTTGGTCGGGCCCAGGCGGCCCCGGCCAGCAAGTTGGGATTGCAAGCAGGATTCAACGCCCTCAAAGCCGGGACTCAAACACAAGAAGGTCCGCCACCAATATGCGGCGGGCAATGCCCAATTCCGATGAGCTTTAACCGAACGATTCCATCGGTATCAGGTGCTGTGTTTCCGAACGAAGCGAATGCCTACCTGTCTGCTGTGTTCACGCCGAGGAACAAATACGTCGTGCTGGTTCGCGGGAAGGCCCCGGTAACACCCGGAATCTACAAGCCCGGTACAAACCCATGGCCATGGCCAAACGCCAAATTCCAATTGCGCTACTACTCGATGTGCAACGACTTGTGGCGGCGTCCGGAGCCGGTCATTGTCAATACGTTGCCGAATGGTTCCGTGGACGACGGCTGCCGTGCGGACAAGAACACCAAGCTCAACAATGATGGCTACTACACCTACGTCGTAGCGAACGAGAATCAAAAAGCAGCGGTGTCCAGGAAGAAGAACGTGACGTATGTGCCGACTTCACTCAAGACGCCGCATGCTCCCGAGGCGCTGATCCTGCGCAATATGCTGCCGTCAGATGATTTTCTCGATAATGGTGCCGGGCCAGCTGTACAGAATGTGCCGCAGAACCAGAATCCCGTTCAGGCGGCGCAACAGATGGGCGTTTATTACCCACGCATGATCTCTTGTCCACTCAAGTTCTATTTGAAGAACGGCCCGAATGCCTGTTACTCAACCTACGGCTAGGACTTAGGCGCGCCCACTGGGATTCGATTTGCGATGGGGCGCATCGTTTCCGCAAAGAAGTCGTTTCCTTTGTCATCGACCACGATGAATGCAGGGAAGTTCTTCACCTCAATTTTCCACACCGACTCCATGCCGAGATCCGGAAAATCCAGAACCTCAACATGCGTTATGCAATCTTGCGCAAGGATCGCAGCCGGTCCGCCGATTGAGCCGAGGTAAAAGCCGCCGTTCTCTTTGCACGCGTCTGTCACGGCCTTGCTGCGGTTTCCTTTCGCGAGCATGACCATTGATCCGCCGGCCTTTTGGAATTGGTCGACGTAGGAGTCCATCCGACCGGCAGTCGTCGGGCCAAA
>JAHEXM010000398.1 GCA_023252115.1 Micrococcales bacterium
GCTTTCCAGCTTTACGACAGGTTTCGATTGCATGCTTTTGCACGACTGGAACTTGCTCGATAGGTAACTCAACGCCCAGATCGCCGCGCGCAACCATGATGCCATCGAAGGCCGCCACGATCTCTTCCAGATTCTCGACCGCCTGTGGTTTTTCGATTTTCGCTAGCACTGGAAGGCGAATACCGACTTCATCCATCACTCGATGAACGTCGGCCACATCTGAAGCGAAGCGCACAAACGACAGAGCAACCAAGTCCGCGCCGTTCTGCAAAGCCCATCGCAAGTCGTCAATGTCTTTCTGTGACATCGATGGCACGCTGACTGCGACACCGGGCAGGTTGATGCCTTTGTGATCCGAGACCGGTCCACCTTCAAGGACCTCGGTAATCACGTCGTGCCCGACCACATCGACGACTCGAACGGCAATACGTCCGTCGTCGATCAGCAGTAAGTCACCAACATGGGTGTCCTCGTGCAGATGCTTGTACGTGGTCGAACAGCGTTCGACCGTGCCTTCTGCGTCGTCGGTGGTGATGACAAAACGTGCGCCGCGTTCGAGAATGACACTCTTGTCGATGAATGTTTCCAGTCGAATCTTGGGACCTTGCAAGTCGGCGAGGATGCCGACGCCGCGCCCGCTGGCATCGGTCGCCGCCCGCACCGCATCAATCGATCTCCGGTGATCCTCGTAATTGCCGTGGCTCAAATTAAGCCGGGCGACATCCATCCCTGCTTGAACCAAACGAAGAATCTCTTCGTGGCTATCGGTTGCCGGACCGAGAGTGCAGACGATCTTTGCTCGTCTCATCATCTCTAGCCGACCAATGGGCGGGCAGTGGGCGGTATGGGTGCTGGAAGGTTCGTGTGACCGGTCAGATACTTGTCGACGGCTGACGCAGCCGAGCGGCCTTCGGCGATCGCCCACACGATCAGGCTCTGCCCCCGGCCTGCGTCGCCTGCGACAAACACGCCTGGCACGTTTGTTTCATAGTTGTCGGCCCGGGCGATGTTTCCGCGCGAGTCAAGTGCGAGGTCAAGTTGCTCGATGAGGGGTCCCTGTTCAGGCCCGGTGAATCCCATAGCAAGTAACACTAGATCAGCAGGCAGGCTTCTTGCAGTGCCCGCGATTTCTTGGAACTTGCCATCGACCATTTCTACTTCGCTCAATTCCAGCCCTTGGACATTTCCAGCGCCGTCATCGGTGAACGCTCCGGTGTTAACCGCATACACCCGTTCGCCATTTTCCTCATGGGCAGATGTGACCCGATACGTCATTGGGTAGGTCGGCCACGGCTGAGAATCCGGGCGCTCCTCTGGCGGCCGAGGCATGATCTCGAGCTGCGTCACGGACGCCGCCCCTTGACGAGTGGCTGTGCCTAAACAGTCTGCACCGGTGTCACCTCCACCGATGACGATCACATGCTTGCCGTTGGCATCAATGGGGCTCGACGCAAGGTCACCTTGGCAAACTCGGTTAGACAACGGCAGATATTCCATCGCCTGGTGAACACCCTTGAGCCCACGTCCGGGTACAGGCAAGTCACGGGCTTGCGTAGCGCCAACCGTCAACACGACAGCGTCGTACCTGCGTTTTAGGTTGTCGCCAGTGATGTCGACGCCTACCGTTCGATTTGTCCGAAACTTAACGCCTTCGGCGACCATCTGATCAATACGGCGATCAAGATGACGCTTCTCCATTTTGAACTCGGGAATGCCGTAGCGAAGTAGCCCGCCGATGCGATCATCACGCTCGTAGACGGCAACTGTGTGGCCAGCGCGAGCAAGTTGCTGCGCTGCCGCGAGCCCCGCCGGCCCTGATCCAATAACTGCAACCGTCTTTCCGGAGAGGCGCTCGGGAGGTTGCGGACTGATCCACCCTTGCGCCCACGCCCGATCGACGATCTCCGCCTCAACCTGCTTGATCGTCACTGGGTCTTGGTTAATACCGAGCACACATGCTGGCTCGCACGGGGCCGGACACAATTTTCCGGTGAACTCCGGAAAGTTGTTGGTGGCATGGAGCCGTTCGATGGCCGCGCTCCAGTCATCACGCCAGACCAGGTCATTCCATTCGGGGATGAGGTTGCCCAACGGGCAGCCGTTATGGCAAAAGGGGATCCCACAATCCATGCATCGACCAGCCTGCGCTTGCAGAGTCGGTGCCGGGAAGTCTTCGTAAACCTCTTTCCAATCATGAATTCGCACATCAACCGGCCGCCGTTTTGGAAGTTCGCGACCAGTCGTCAAAAAACCTCGGGGATCAGCCACGAGCTGCCTCCATCACTGCCGCATCGACGTCTTCGCCGGCGGCTTCGGCTCGTGCCATGGCGTCAAGTACTCGCTTAAAGTCTCGCGGCATGACTTTGCTGAATCGGGCCAATGCTGGTTCGGGGTCTACCAGCAGTTCGGCTGCGACGGGCGATCCGGTTTCCTCTTCGTGACGAGCCAAAATGCCCAACAGGAATGCCCTGTCTTGCTCATCAAGCACTTCGACGTCAACCATCTCGCGATTCAGGTTGTCGGCATTCATGTCGAGTAGGTAGGCAATTCCACCGGACATGCCAGCTGCCATGTTCCGGCCGGTCGCGCCTAGCACCACTACCCGACCACCGGTCATGTATTCGCACAGGTGGTCCCCCGAACC
>JAHEXM010000040.1 GCA_023252115.1 Micrococcales bacterium
GGCGTCAGCTGCCCCCGCTGAAACAGCAAACGGACCCGTGACCAAGAAGCCCGCAACACCCACGGCGGCCAAGCAAATGGAGGCCTGACGCTGCGCAGTTCTCGCAACTGACACAGCGAACGTCCTCCTGCAATTGGGGGTGGTGCGCCACTAAGCGGGCGCAAGCTACTTTCCATTGGAGGATGCCAGCCTCAATGGCGCAGCGACTTGCGGCAATTAGGTATGTGACCTACGACGTAATCAAACGATTACGGATCGTAAGGATGGCTACAGCTTCTCGACCGGTGCATACCGCAACAAAAGGCGTTTGACTCCGGCCCCGCCAAAATCCACGCTGGCTTCAGAGCTCTCGCCTTCGCCAGCGACTGAAACAACGGTGCCCATCCCAAATTTCGGATGCAGTACCCGCTCACCCGGCGCAAGATCGAGCACCGGCTGGCTCCCTGGGGATCGCACACCTTCGCGAGCCGCAGCCTTGACGAGTTGGGGCGACGAACCGTAGCTGTCGTTACCAGGCGACCAACTGGCCCATGACGTTCCCCGCTGGGAGTCACCCCGAACATGCGTGAGTGGGTCCTCACGCTCCCAACGCACCAGCTCTGCAGGAATCTCGTCGAGGAAGCGGCTAGCAGGATTACTAACCGGCGCTCCCCACTGGCGCCGCATTACGGCGCGACTCAAGTACAGCTGTTCTCGCGCGCGAGTGATTCCGACATAGGCCAGCCGCCGTTCCTCTTCCATGTCCGCTGCGTCTTGTGCACGTTGATGAGGGAACACCCCGTCTTCCATGCCCGTCAAGAACACCACCGGAAATTCAAGGCCCTTTGCCGTGTGCAATGTCATCAAGGTCACGACGCCACCGTCTGAATCCGGTATTTCATCGGAGTCGGCAACCAATGAGACCCGCTCAAGGAAGTCATCGAGTGATGCATCAGGGAAGTCGCTTTCGAACTCGGCAGCGACTGACTCAAGCTCGTTGAGGTTTTCGACCCGGGATTCATCCTGTGGGTCGCGCGAATTCCGAAGCGTCGCTAGGTATTCGGACTTCTCAAGAGTCACATTCACCAATTCCGGAATAGATGCACCCGAATCCATCACCGCCCGCAAATCATTCATCAATGCGACAAATCGACGGATCGCAGTCAATGATCGCGGTGCCAGGCCGAACGATTCATCAGCTCGCCCGAGTGCGTCGCTAAACGACACCTTGTCGCGTTGTGCGACCAGTTCAACTGCAGCTTCTGCCGCATCTCCGATTCCTCGCCGCGGCGTATTGAGAATCCGGCGCACCGAAACGTCATCGTGCGGATTAGCTACTGCACGCAAGTAAGCCAAGGCGTCGCGAATCTCGCGTCGCTCGTAAAAGCGCAAACCGCCCACGACCCGATACGGCAAACCCAATCGAATAAACACTTCCTCAGTCGCTCGCGACTGGGCGTTAGTTCGATAGAAGACCGCGATATCGCTTGGTGTTCTCTGTTTACTACTGACGAGAAGATCGACTTCATTCGCGACAAACGCCGCCTCGTCGTGCTCGTCATCCGCGACGTACCCCACGATCTGTTCACCCTGGCCAGCGGCAGTCCACAGGTGTTTTTCGCGCCGGGAACGGTTTCGCGAAATAACGGCATTGGCGGCGGACAAAATCGTTTGGGTCGAGCGATAGTTCTGGTCGAGCAGCACAACACCCGCGTTAGGAAAGTCCTTTTCGAATTGATCGATGTTCCGAATCGTCGCGCCACGAAATGCATAGATTGACTGATCCGCATCGCCAACCACACAGAGCTCGGCGGGCGGCAGGTCCGGTGGCGCCGTGACCAGCTCGCGAATCAACGTGTACTGCGCATGGTTGGTGTCTTGGTATTCATCCACCAAGACATGGCGAAACCGCGTTCGGTAGTGCTCAGCAACTTCGGGATGATTTTGAAGTAACGCGACGGTGTGACCAATGAGGTCGTCGAAATCGAACGAGCCGGCTCGAGCAAGCCGAGCCTGGTAGTCGGTATACACCTCGGCAAGCACTTTGTCGTAGGCACTATTGGCTCGCGCAGCCCACATTTCGTGATCAATGAGTTCGTTTTTAAGTCCCGAGACTCCTGCTGCGAACATCCGCGGCGGAGTTCGCTTGGGGTCGAGGTCCAGATCCCGACTGATAGCGGCGAACAAGCGCAATGAGTCCGCCGAGTCGTAAATCGAAAATGACGAGGGGAACCCGAGTCGACCCGCGTCTCGGCGCAGCATGCGTACGCAAGCAGAGTGAAATGTCGAGACCTGCATTGATGTTGCTCGCGGACCCACGAGTTCAATGACGCGCTCTCGCATTTCACCGGCAGCCTTGTTGGTAAAGGTAATGGCTAGGACTTGGTGCGGCGCAACTTTGCGGTCACGAACCAGGTAACCAATGCGTCGAGTGAGTACCCGCGTTTTCCCCGAACCTGCCCCGGCGACGACGAGCAGCGGACCACCAACATGCACCACCGCTTCGCGTTGGCGGTCGTTGAGGTCATCGAGCAGTGCATCGGCCATTCGCGCAGCTTAGGTGGCCTGGGTGACAACCCAGATCGGGCTATCGAGATGCGCCGCGAAGGTATCCGACAACTTCGACCCGAAGATCAGTCGATCCAGTATCGGTCGCAAAAGCTATTGACCCGTTAGCCCCAAGTTTGACGCTGGCTAGCGTCGTCACTGTTTGATTTTGGGGGGCGATTGCGATCGGTGCGCGAGGCTTAGCACCCCCAGCGGGCCAAGCAGAAATCCGCGTTGGCGCGTTCGGCGCGACTGGGGTGATCAGTAGTAATACGGATTGAACTCCCAGACTCGGGACGTTGCCGCGCCCCGCGACCTTTACCACCAGCGGCCCACTTCGCTGGTTGAGGCGACAACTTCTTCCGCCGGCGCCGAGCCCCGTTGCGGTTCGCACGATTGCGGTTGCTGGAACGGCTACTTGTTGAATCGGACCAGCGACGATCGGGCTTGGTCCGCGCGTGCTGGTGCTTGGACAGGTTGTTCGAGCAACTGGCGAACCACTCCAATACGAGGTGCGGGCCGCTGCGCCGTCCCATGTCATCGAGAAGTGAATGTGATTGCGATGACAGTCAGTGTCAAAAAATGGTTTGGCTTTTGATTTGGCAAGGCATCCACGTAGTTCGCCCCAACCGACTTTGCCGTACCCACGCCACATTCGGTTGTTCCAGCCCAGGTACATGATCCCCATGCGCCGGGCATTCCCTGCTGGAACACCGGCAGCGTCTGGTCCGACAAGCCACGTCAAGAAAGTGGTCGCCTGTTGAGCCTCTACTGGGTTACGGACACTCACCATCCAGTCCAATGCCCGGCCATCCGCATGCTCGGTACGGCCTTCATTACAACTCCGGGTGGTCCCGCTCGGGTGTGGCCCATAGGTAACAAGCAAAAGCGCTCGCAGCGCTTTGATGCCGGGGCGAGTCACCGGACTGCACAACGTCTGACCCTCGTATTGCGCCTGGGCGTCAAGAGCCTGTGGCAGTGCGCGAGGCGCCGGAACCATCGACGCAGACGACGCACCCGCAGCCGATTGAATCGGCGGCATCGCCACGGCAGTCGCGATGACTAAACCGCACGCAGCAGTAGCGACTAGAGCCATCTTGTGGCGGTGGGCGCGCGCGACGATAGGGCGTGCATCGGGGGAAGACACGCGACTTACGATGGCAGTGCAGCCGTCCGACCTCACCGGCATCGAGGGTGTGTCGGCCGGGGCATTACGGTGGATTTGCACCAAAACGGACATCCGTTTCCTTTGCTAGCAGCAGGATGGCGCTGCGAACACCCACTTCGAGGAGCGCACCAAATGATCGAAAATTCCGCCGTTGAGCGTGCTCTGGTGGTCACGGCCCACCCCGATGATGTGGATTTCGGCGCCGCAGGAACTGTGGCAACCTGGGTCGAGGGTGGCATCGAGGTGACCTACTGCGTCATTACTGATGGAGACGCCGGTGGCTTCGACCCGGATGTTCCCCGAAACGAGATCCCGAGAATCCGACGTGCAGAACAAGTTGCGGCGGCCGCTTGTGTGGGTGTGACCGACGTGCGATTCCTTGGATACAAAGACGGGGAACTCACGGTGAGCCATGACCTTCGCCGCGATATTTCACGAGTCATTCGTCAAGTGAAGCCCAATCGTGTGTTGATGCAGTCGCCCGAACGCAACTGGCAACGCATTCAGGCCTCGCACCCAGATCACCTTGCCGCGGGGGACGCTGCAATTCAGGCCGTGTATCCGGATGCGCGCAATCCGTTCGCTCATCCGTCGTTGCTCGGCGACGAGGGACTCGAGGCGTGGACGGTCCCGGAGGTTTGGGTGATGGCGTCGGCGACTGCAAATCATTGGGTTGATGTCACTGATGTCTACGACCGCAAGATTGCCGCCCTGATCGCCCACGAGTCGCAGACTGCCCACATGACCGAACTAGATTCCATGCTGCGGGGCTGGATGACGATGAACGCCGAGAAGGCGGAGCTGCCAGCAGGCAGACTCGCTGAAGCGTTCATGGTCGTGGCAACCGCGTAGTCGCTAGCAACTATGAGAGGTGGTGCGATGGAGGCAAAGGGAACCGGTACAAAGACAGATCCGTGGCAACTTAAGACTCCGCCCGGTTCTTCTGACTACGAGATGTACCGCGATGAAGAGGCCGATCCGCCGACTCTGGTGTGTGTAGTTGGCAAAACCAAACTTGGTTACCAATTGCGGTGTATCGAAGACCTGGCCGCGATGTTGAAAAAACACGGCGACTGGATGCCATTGGGCGCAGCTGACGAATCCAAACCGGCAGCCGATGGAACGGTGGAAGCGTGGGGCCGCTCGCCGGACAATCCGGTCGGCGGATTCTATGGCGTGAAGAAAGGCCTACGAGGACGGTTTGGCATGTACGTGCCGCCACTGCTCGAAGCACTTGGTCTCGTCGAGCTCGAACACAATCCGCGCAACAACCGCGTCCGCGCTATCTAGCGAAACAGAGGGAAACCATGGAACTCAAGGAAGCCCTCGCCTACGCCGGTGGCATCGGCAAGGGCGTGCTGATCACAATCAAAGCTGACGGCCGACCGCAATCGTCCAACATCATGTTTACGATCGGCGATGATGGGCGAATTCGGATTTCCGTCACCGATAGCCGGGCAAAGACGGCGAACATGCGAAGGGATTCGCGGGTTTCGCTGCATGTGACCGCGCCCGACTTCTGGTCATATGCCGTTATTGAAGGTGACGTCTCGCTCTCGCCCGTTGCTGCAGACACAAATGATGCGACCGTCGACGAACTAGTTGAGGTCTACCGACTTCTCGGCGGTGAGCACAAAGATTGGGATGAGTACCGCAAGACCATGGTTGGAGACGGTCGCCTCATCGCAACTATTACCCCGACATACGCCTACGGAATGATCCCGTCGCAATAACCATTCGCAAACGCGGACGGAATGCCCCCTTCCCGCGCGCAGAAAGGGTCATTTCGTCCGCGTTTGCGCCGTAGGGAGTTGAAATCATTCCCACTCGATGGTGCCGGGCGGCTTGCTGGTCACATCGAGCGTTACGCGGTTGACTTCCGGAACTTCGTTCGTGATGCGATTCGAGATACGCGCGACCAAGTCGTACGGCAGCCGCGACCAGTCAGCAGTCATGGCGTCTTCACTCGAAACTGGACGCAACACAATTGGATGTCCGTACGTTCGACCGTCGCCCTGCACTCCAACCGAGCGAACCTCGGCGAGCAGCACCACCGGAAACTGCCACACTTCACCGTCAAGTCCGGATGCCGATAATTCTTCGCGCGCGATCGCATCGGCCTCCTGCAGGATTCGCACGTTGTCCGGCGTTACTTCACCGACGATCCGAATTCCCAGCCCAGGGCCAGGGAACGGATGGCGCCAAACAATCTCGGGCGGCAGCCCAAGCTCAAGACCAACCGCTCGAACTTCGTCTTTGAAAAGGGTTCGCAATGGCTCAATAAGTTCAAACTCAAGGTCATCGGGCAGCCCGCCAACGTTGTGATGACTCTTGATGGTCGCCGCACCAGCGCCGCCGCCAGATTCCACGACATCTGGATACAAGGTCCCCTGCACAAGAAAGTCAACGGCGGCACCGGCCGCTACCTCACGCGCCCGCTCCTCGAAGACTCGGATGAATTCGCGGCCGATAATTTTTCGCTTCTGTTCAGGGTCAGTGATTCCGGAAAGTGCAGCGAAAAAGCGCGCCTGCTCGTTGGCCACCACGAGATTGACCCGGGTGGCCGCAACGAAATCACGTTCGACTTGTTCCGCCTCTCCTTTGCGCAACAGACCGTGGTCGACGAAAACGCAGGTGAGTTGGTCGCCAATTGCTCGCTGTACGAGCGCCGCAGCCACGGCGGAGTCCACGCCGCCTGACAACCCACACAGAACGCGCCGATCCCCAACGCGAGCGCGAATCGCGTCAACTTGTTCGGCGATGACGTTGCCCATCGTCCAGCTACCGTCACACCCCGCTATTCCGCGCAGGAACTTCGCTAACACCGCTTGGCCGTGCTCGGTGTGCAACACCTCTGGATGAAACTGAACACCAGCCAATTTGCGTGTCACATTCTCGAACGATGCAACGGGCGCGCCAGCACTCGTCGACGTCACGGTGAATCCGGCAGGTGCGCGGACTACCGCATCGCCGTGTGACATCCAGACGTTGTTTTGCGCTGGCAGATCGCCCAATAAGACAGAATCGGGAGTAATGACGTCAAGCTCGGTGCGTCCGTACTCACGTTCGCCAGTCTTGGCAACTTCACCACCGAGCGCCTGAGCCATAGCTTGAAAGCCGTAGCAAATTCCGAAAACGGGAATGCCTTGTTCAAACAATGCCGGATCAACTGCAGGTGCGTTGTCGGCGTACACACTTGATGGTCCGCCTGACAAGACGATCGCAGCGGGTTGACGAGCAAGAATGTCGTCGACCGAGGCCGTGTGCGGAACTATTTCGGAGTAAACATTCGCTTCGCGAATCCGACGAGCAATGAGTTGTGCGTATTGGGCGCCGAAGTCCACGACCAGAACGGTCTGCTCATCACCCATGCCTCAACTGTATCGGCCAACTAAAAGAAGCAGGGCCAAGGTGCGATCCCTTGACCCTGCTTCGAAGAAGAAACGGAATTTAGTTGCTGTAGTAGTAGCTCCCATTACCGGTCGCCAGAACGACGATCCAGTAAATGATGCTCAGCACGACGATGATCGCGCCGATGATGATGCCCGCCAGTGCCAAGCCACGGCCGTTCTGTCCGGTCTGCTTGATCTGGTTAAGTGCGATCACGCCCAAGATGATGCCGACGACTGAACCGAAACCACACAGGCAGGTCAGAACAATCGAGCATACGAACGAGGCAATTGCCAACGGGTTGGTTCCTGGTGGAACCGCTCCGGCTGGCGGTACGCCGCCGCCTCCGCCGTATGCAGGCGGTGGGGGTGGTGGAGCCGCTGGCGGCACGCCACCGGCTGGCGGTGGTGGCGGGGGCGGTGGTGCTGCGGGTGGTGGGGCAGCCGGTGGCTGCGCAGGGGGTTGCGCCGGCGTGCCATCACCCTCGGGTGGTGGAGCTGGTGTCGACATGAGTCCTCCAACTACTGAAATTGCCGGCTTCCCCGGCTCATCTCGTTGGCGGCACCCATTTGCGCCGCGCTGTGAAACGCTAGCGCAGTTGAACACCCTCACGCGTTGTGACACAACACGTCCGGATCAACGGCTTTAACCAGTAATTATTGGCAATCGCAGCGCTGCGGGTGCCTCGTCCGGCACTGCGGGCCGCTTCGGTGCTACTGCCGCGGTCTTTTGATATTCCGAGCCCATCGGCGGTCGAAGGTCATCGTCGCCACAATTGGGCCACATCGCGACTGCACGCTCAGCCTGGGCAGTGATGGTGAGCGACGGGTTCACCCCCAGGTTGGCAGTAATCGTGGATCCGTCAACGATGTGTAATCCGTCGTATCCGTAGGCACGGTGATAGGGGTCGATCACACCCGATTCGGCAGAGTCGCCAATCACGCAACCGCCCACGAAGTGCGCCGTCATCGGCGCCCCAACGACATCGCCCATGTTGCCGGCAGGAACGCCATTAATCCGATCGGCAAGCAACCGCACTGCCTTGTTTGCAGAAGGAATCCACGTTGGGCTTGGTTCACCTTCGGGATTGCGGGTCGTCATTTTCCAGCGACCGAACAAACCTTTGGCACCGGACACGGTTACCGAGTTGTCGACTGATTGCATGACGAGCGCGATGACCGCCCGCTGAGACCAACCGTGCACGTTGAGCATCTTTGCTGCACTGCCAGGATCTTTTGCGATTGCCCGCGCCCAGGTCTTCCATCGCGGCACACCGGGTTCTTCATCCGTCAAAATCGTCCCGAGCAATCCCATTGCGTTTGAACCCTTGCCGTAACGAACTGGCTCAACATGCGTTTGTGGTTCTGGATAAAAGCTAGACGTAATCGCAACGCCCTCGGTGTAGTCAGCATCAGGTTTGGTCGAGATCGCACCAAGCAAGGATTCAGAGTTCGTCCGAGTCAGACGACCTAATGTCGACGATAGCTTCGGCAACGTTCCGTCATCGCGCATGCGGTGCAGCAGACGCTGAGTGTTGTAGGTCCCCGCAGCAACTATGACTTGGTCGCAAGTCAACGTTCGGCGACCACGCCCACGCCATGTTCCAGTTCGTTCGATCTGGACTTCCCATCCATCGCCGTCGGCGGCTGGCGCAAATGAGCGCACCGTCGTCATCGGATGGACAGTTGCACCTGCACGCTCGGCGAGTCCCAAATAGTTCTTCGGCAGAGTGTTCTTTGCGTTGTGCCGGCATCCGGTCATGCACTCACCACATTGAATGCACCCAACGCGCGCGGGTCCTGCCCCACCGAAGAATGGGTCGGGTGTCGTTTCTCCGGGTCCCTCACCGAAGAAGACCCCAACTGGCGTCAATCGAAACGTCTCTCCTACGCCCATGTCTTCAGCAACTGACTTGAGTGCGACATCGGCCGGCGTCATTGTCGGGTTTTCGGTCACGCCCAACATGCGTGACGCTTGCTCGTAGTACGGAGCCAACTCGGCTTCCCAGTCGGTGATGTGCGCCCACTGCTTGTCTTCGAAATACCGCGATGGTGGCTTGTACAAAGTATTTGCGTACACCAGGGAACCGCCGCCAACCCCTGCTCCGGCGAGCACTACGACATTTCGCAAAACGTGGATACGTTGAATGCCAGTCAGTCCAAGGCGCGGTGCCCATAAGAATTTCTTGAGTCGCCACGACGTTTTCGCAAAGTCGGCATCAGCGAAGCGGCGACCGGCTTCCAATACACCGACCCGGTAACCCTTCTCGGTCAGCCGCAGGGCCGAGACAGATCCGCCGAATCCGGAACCAACAACAATGACGTCGTAATCGTGACCAGACCGCGGCCAGTTCATCGGCGCCCAACGAGTTTGAGTACCCGCACGATTCCCACCAGTGCTTCACCCCATTGTTTGTCAGTCATGCCAGCAGGTGCACCCCAACCTAGGGCACGCTGCGTGGCCAACGTTTGCGATTCGGTGTATTTCAGGATGCCCTCGGTGCCGTGTCGACGGCCAACTCCAGAATCACCAACTCCGCCCATTGGCGCAGCCGTTGACGCCCACGCAGTTGCGTAGCCCTCATTGATATTCACCGTTCCCGAGTGCAGTCGGGCAGCGAGCGCACGCCCGCGCGAAAGGCTGCCGATCATGATCGAGGCGTTGAGCCCATACGGAGTGTCATTTGCCAGCCGAATAGCTTCGTCTTCGGTGTCAAACGAATAGAGACTGACCAGCG
>JAHEXM010000399.1:0-1544 GCA_023252115.1 Micrococcales bacterium
GACAGGCGGCAAGTCTGGCTTGTAATAGAAGTGGCGTGCCCTCGCCTTGGTCGGCAAAGCGCTCTGCGTGCGCAATTGCATCTAGGCCATCGCGGGTGAGCGTTGCGTTCCACAGGGCTCTGTCTTGATCGGCAAGTTCAATCGGTCGACCGTTCGGATCGGTCCTCGCTTCTAGGCGTGCAAGTTGAAATGCGATGAGGGCTCGCAGCGACCAGGCATCAGTGTGCTCGGGAGCCAGTTCGGTGAGCAATATCGACAGGCGATAGCTCTCGTGCATAAGTGGATTTCGCGTGAGCTGCTTGCCTGCTCGTGCGACGTAGCCCTCGTTGAAGACGAGATATATGACATCGATGATGGCGGGAAGATGATCGATCTGAACTGACGGATCTGGCTCAACGAAGTCGATCCGTTTGTCGGCGAGTATCCGCTTGGCTCTACTGATCCTTTGGCCAACTGTCGATGCTGACTCATTGAGTCCGCGGGCGATGTCGTGGGTGCTTAGTCCAGCAACCATCCGAAGAGTAAGTGCTATTTGGGCGTCCTGATTGAGTGCTGGATGGCAACACGTAAACAGAAGCCGGAGTTGATCATCGCTGATTTGTGGAGCGATCCCGGTTTCTGACGGGGCACTCAGGGGCCCGAGCAACGTCGTTCGTGTCCGCTCCCTGTCGCGTGCACGAACGGCGTTCAATGCTTGGTTCCTACATACGGTCATGAGCCAAGCGCCCGGATTATTCGGGACGCCATCAACCGACCATCTACTAACAGCGGCGAGTAGCGCGTCTTGAGCGCAATCCTCGGCTGCGCCCAAATCGTGCGTGATCCGAAGACCTACACCCACGAGTCGTGGCCACTCGTTGCGAATGATCGCCTCTAGTGCGTCCGGAATCGCATTCATGCGCGATGACCCTGAGCCTGAAGGGAAAATGTGATCACTTTCATTCCACTCATCTGACCCCAGCCGTCGGCAATGCGCAACGCGCTGTCATAGTCGAACAAGTCGACTATTAGACCCGACAGAACCGCGCCGGTGATGGCAGGATAATCGTCATTTCGTTTCGCTATAGCGCGCAATAGACCCCATTGTTCGAGGACAGCGATCCACCGGGCGGTAACTTTGATACTCCGCGCAGCATCACTGGGGGATGGCGACAGTCCATCCGGCGCCGCGAGTAGCAGATACGCGGTCATCCCATTGGAACGATTTCTCGGACTTCGACGGACCCAAAATCGACGTTGGGGCATCCAGCGGCGATCTTCGACGCATGCTCGGTCGAGTCTGCCTCGATCAGGAAATATCCGGCAATGACTTCTTTTGCCTCTGCGAAGGGGCCGTCCAGCACGCGGGTTTTCCCGTCACGCGCCGATAGCTTGCGAGCTTCGGAGACCGGTCTTAAAGGTGCTCCGCCAGTAAGAATGCCGTCGGCTAGAAGCCCCATGGCGTATTCGCCGGTCTTTTCTACGGCGGCCTGGCGCTGAGAATCAGTCGCGATCAAGCTGGGGTCTTCGTATAGCACGAGCATGAATTGCATGGTTCCCTCAAA
>JAHEXM010000399.1:1554-2629 GCA_023252115.1 Micrococcales bacterium
GGTCAGTTTTCGACAAAGACTGACTCTTGTGTTTCGAGAATGGTCGGACATCAAGTCGGGTTGCTGTCAATGATTCACCGATCGACATCAAGCCCGCAATCACGCGGCTTGAGCGCGCCCGGAGGGATTCGAACCCCCAACCGACCGGGTAGAAACCGATTGCTCTATCCATTGAGCTACGGGCGCTTCGCAGCAAGTAAACGCTACGACCAAGGTAGTCGGTTCCGCTTGGTTCGGGCGGGTTCACTGCGGGCAAAGTCAGTGCGGAATCTCCGTGAGTTGCTGATCATCGCCACAAAAGACTTATGGTGAATCAACCAGTGTGGGAACGGAGAATGTTGTGATCGCCATGTGCCGTCGACTAGTCAGCATCTGCGTTATGGGTGTTCTCGCGCTGGCAATAGCGACACCGGCAGGTGCAGCCGGCCACGCAAGTCTTGACCCGACATTCGGGCTGGGCAAAGGGTGGGTGGCTACATCGCGACCCGGCCAATCAATGAATGCGTACGGAAACGCGGTAGGGCCAGACGGAAAAATCGTAGTGGTAGGCCAGGCGTTCGACGTCGCCGGAAATTCGCAGATCGTGGTGGCCCGCTACCTCAGAAGCGGCCGACTGGACCGAACGTTCGGTCGGGCCGGCATTTTCATCACCGCATTTCCTGCGGCGGCGGGCCCATTCATTGCGACGAGCATTGCGATGCAACGCAAGACCGGCAAGTGGATCGTGGCTGGTGGTTACGGGCAGGGAGCCATCCTCGTGATGCGCCTTACCTCCCGCGGCAGGCTCGACCACACCTTTGGTGTGGGCAACAGTGGGATGACCGTAACTGACGTCGGCGGTTTCGCAAATTCGGTGGCGGTTGCGCCGGGCGGCAGGATTTATGTCGGTAGTTCAAATTCAAACGTCGGTGGTCGGCCCATGGTCGTGGCCCGCTACACCGTGGGCGGTCGACTCGATAAAGCGTTCGGGGTTGATGGAGTCGTGCAACTGGTGTTCTGGGACCCGACGGTTGCGTCGAGTTATGGGATTATGGGTTTGGCAGTGGCGGCAAACGGAACATTGACAGGTGCCGGC
>JAHEXM010000400.1 GCA_023252115.1 Micrococcales bacterium
TCGATTTTCCCGATGTCACCATTTCGAAAATTCGCTTCCTTGAAGCTGAAGGATTTATCGAACCAACGCGCACTCCATCTGGATATCGAAAATTCTCACGCAAGGACATTGCCACACTGCGCTATATCCTCGAACAGCAGACGCAAAACCTGCTGCCTTTGCGGGTTATTCGGATGCACCTTGATGCACTTGACCGCGGACTCGAAGAAGGAAGCCTCGGGGGAGCGGCTCCGCAACCACCGAAACTTCAATCGGTCACGATCGTGCCGGAAGAGACGTTGCCAACTGACGACGGCGTCCGAATGTCGCGGTCCGAGTTCCTCAGCGCAGCCCAGATCACCGAGAGAGAACTCCAGCAGCTTGAGGCTGCCGGGGTATTAGCACCGGAACTCGATTCGGATTTGTACTCGATGACGACGCTCGAGGTCGCACACATTGTTGTCCAACTGCGTGATCAAGGTGTTGATCCCCGCAACCTGAGCCCGTTCTTGCGCACAGTGGACCGCGAGGTTGAACTCGTGACCACTCTCGTCGAGCCGATGCGCCAGAGTCGTGACGCCAGCGAGCGTGACAGGGTTGAAGAAAAGGCCGCCCACGTGAGCATGCTCAGTGTCGCGCTGCAATCCGCGCTTGTTCGAACACGACTTGCTAAAGAACTTGCTCGCTGAATTGTGCTGCCGTCGTAACACCGATCCACCTCACTGCAAACGCGGACGAAATGCCCGAGACTTGGCATCAGAAAGGTGCATTTCGTCCGCGTTTGCTCGATCGATACCTATTGCCGGGCGTACAGTGAGTTTGTGATCCCGGTAGATGTTGTCGGCGTGCGGGTAGAGATGCCGTCAAACCAGCCGGTTTTGTTGTTACGCGAATCTGGCGGGCAGCGCTTTCTGCCGATTTGGATCGGCGCTGTTGAGGCTACGGCGATTGCATTCGCCCAACAAGGTGTCGAGCCACCGCGGCCGCTCACTCACGATCTGATGGCCAACCTGCTCGATGCCTACGGTCACGACTTAGTGAGTGTTCAAATCTCTGATTTACAAGATGGAGTGTTCTTTGGCGTCTTGGTATTCGCCGATGGCATCACCGTTAGTGCCCGCCCGTCGGACGCCGTCGCCCTGGCACTACGCACCAATGCACCCACAGTCGTTGCCGACCATGTGTTTGAGGAAGCAGGTATTGATGCTCCCGACGATGAGGAACACGAAGTCGAGGCTTTCCGGGAATTTCTCGATCACGTAACCCCCGAAGATTTTGCTGGGCCAGATGCACCTCCTGGATCGGCGAAAGACACGTAAACACGCTTGAATTTGACCGAAGACTAACCGTCTAGTGCAACTTTAGGGTTGGAACTCAAAGTGACTGAACGCGTGTCGTTTGCTGAAACAGTTGACGTCGGCCTCCGCTATCCCTACCGTTCGGCAGACGAGTCGCTTTTGCGATTGGCACCCTTGACCTGGAGGACCGCGTGAACGAGGTCAGCGACAGCGGCGAGCAAACGCCGATCAACGCGGAACATCACACCGAAGGTCATCAAGAGCAACTGTTTGAGCAAGAGACGCTATTTGAGAGCGCCGCTGACAATCTTTCTGTCGATGTTGGTTACCGCGGACCCATCGCATGCAGTGCTGCAGGCATCACTTACCGCCAGCTTGACTACTGGGCACGCACTGGACTTGTTGAGCCAGGAATTCGTGGCGCCGCCGGTTCAGGCTCGCAACGTCTGTACAGCTTCCGCGACATCTTGGTTTTGAAAGTCGTCAAACGCCTGCTCGACACCGGCGTCTCGTTGCAGAACATCAGGGCGGCCGTTTCGCACCTGCGCGACCGAGGTGTTGCGGAGCTCGCTGATCTCACTTTGATGAGCGATGGTTCAAGTGTCTACGAGTGCACCTCTGAAGAAGAGGTCATTGACCTCGTTCGCGGCGGTCAAGGTGTATTTGGCATCGCCGTTGGGCGTGTGTGGCGCGAGATCGAAGGAAACCTGGCTGAGCTTCCGGGGGAGCGACGAGACGGCGAGAGCGTTGTGCCAGACGACTTCGCCGACGAACTATCAGTTCGCCGCGCTCTGCGGACTGGATAACACTGCGGACTGGATAACACTGCGCACCGGATAACACTGCGCACCGGACAAACGCACGGCTCAGACAGCGCACGCTTGAACTAGCCCACAGCGGGCTGCAATCGCACGACACTCCTACCAGTTGAACCGGGCCTGAACGTGCTCGCGATACCGTCATCCCGATGACACTGACCCCCACGCAGGTATCGAGTCAATCAATGACCGCCAGCACCCCCACGACCGAATCCGTCGGCGAGTTCGAGCCACGGCACATCGGGCCCCGCGATGCCGATCGCGCTCACATGCTTTCTGTCCTCGGATACAGCGACCTTGACGCGCTGACCGATGCCGCGGTGCCGGATGTTGTGAAAGCCACGCACGAACTGACACTTCCGCCGGCAGCCACCGAAAATGAAGTTCAGACCGAATTGCGCGATCTAGCTCAACGCAACGTAGTGCGTATTCCGATGCTGGGTATGGGGTACTACCCGTGCCACACACCAGCGGTTATTCGCCGCAACGTCCTGGAAAATCCGGCTTGGTACACCGCGTACACGCCCTATCAA
>JAHEXM010000401.1 GCA_023252115.1 Micrococcales bacterium
AACTTGGATAGAGCTGCTCAGCAACAAGCTGCACGTGCCGAGTTCGGACTGGAGCCGACCGCCCGTGCTTGTTGGTGTTCGGGGGATCTCAAGGTGCACGCCGAATAAACAACGCGGTAATAGCGGCAGCACCAGAACTCATTGCAGCTGGCGCCCAGATTTTGCACGTGGTTGGTCCGACGAATCTTGACCAGGTCAGTGCCGATTCGGCTGCCTTGGGGGCCGCGTATCACGCAGTTGGTTACGTCAATGGAATGGATCGGGCGTACGCCGCAGCCGACGTTGCGCTGAGTCGTGCTGGCGCCATGACCTGCGCTGAATTGGCGGCCGTGGGCCTGCCGGCCGTTTATGTGCCCTACGCAGTGGGGAACGGCGAGCAACGCCTCAATGCCGAGCCGGTCGTGGCGGCCGGAGGGGGATTGTTGGTGCCGGATTCCGAGATATCGAAGCAACGCGTGGTGCAAGCATGCGGACCGCTGCTTGCCGATTCGGCGATTCGGGAGAGGATGAGCGCAGCGGCAGCTCATCATGGTGTTCGTGACGCTGGCGACAAGCTCGCAGATATGGTCGAAATGGCAATCCAAAGTGGAACGCCAGGACGAAAAAAGGGGGAGTGGCAGTGACTGACGACGTTGCCTCCCTTGGGCCTGTCCACATCATCGGAATTGGCGGGGCTGGTATGTCCGGCATCGCGCGGATCTTGCTCGCACGCGGGGTTGAGGTTTCGGGCAGCGACGCCAAGGACTCGAGGCGCTTGGCGGCCCTTCGAGCTTTGGGTGCGACCGTTTTCGTCGGCCACGCCGCCAATCAAATCGGTAACTCAAAGACGGTCGTTGCCTCGACTGCTATTCAGCAAAGCAATCCGGAACTGGTAGCAGCCAGTGAGCGCGGAGTTCGAATATTGAGTCGGGCACGCGCACTGGCCATCGTGATGGCCGAATACCGCGGTATCGCTGTGGCCGGCACGCATGGCAAAACCACCACAACTTCGATGCTGACCGTCGCGCTTCAACACTGTGGTGCGGATCCAAGTTTCGCCATCGGTAGTGAGTTGAACGAGTCGGGCTCAAATGCGCACGCCGGATCGGGCGACATCTTTGTGGCCGAGGCGGATGAAAGTGACGGTTCGTTTTTGCAACTTGGTGCTAACGCGGGAATCGTCACGAATGTCGAACCTGATCATCTGGACTATTGGGGTTCATTTGACGCGGTTGAAACTGCGTTTGTTGATTTCGGCAAAGGAATCGGCTCTCGCGGCGGATTTGTCGTTGTCCGGGTAGACGACGCGGGTGGTATGCGCCTGGCGAAGGCATTGCGCGAGAACGACGTAGACGTCCGCACTTACGGCGAATCAGAAGAAGCTGACTTTCGGGTCGAGGTGCTGGAGCGTGCTGGTACTGGTTGGAGCTTTTATGTCGTAATCCACGGAGTACGAAGTGGGCCGATCCAGTTGCAGGTCCCGGGTCGACACAACATGCTCGATGCCACCGGTGCGTTGGTTTGCGCTTTGGGATTTGGCTTTCCAATTGAGGCACTGATTCAAGGGCTCGAGTCATTTTCCGGAACCCGGCGCCGATTTGAATTCCGCGGTCAGGCCGCCGGTGTTCGCGTATACGACGACTACGCACACCACCCGACCGAAATTGCCGCAACGTTGCATGCCGCACGCGATGTCGCAGGTGAAGGCCGACTGGTCGTCGCCTTCCAAGCGCATCATTACTACCGAACTGCCTTGTTTACCAAGGAGTTTGGCCAAGCGCTCAGTATTGCTGACGACGTTGTTGTTCTTGAAGTGTTTGCGCCAGGCGAGGAGCCGATTCCCGGAGCCAGCGGTCAGCAGATGGCGGCGAATGTTGAGCTAAGCCCTGAACACGTTGTCTTCGAACCGTCGTGGTCCAAAGTGCCGGGCCACTTGGCGCAGCGGGCTCAAGCAGGCGACCTCGTGATGACCCTCGGCGCTGGCGACATATCGATGCTCGGCCCCGAGGTGCTGTCTTTGCTTGAAAAGCGTGAACGAGCGGTGCAGGCATGAAGACACCGTCACTACGCCGACGCACAAAGTCGGGCGACGCCGATGACCGACCAACTGTCGAGACCGCACCGACCCACGAAGATCGACTGAGTGTGGAAGATGTTCCGCCGAAACGACCACGTCGCAAGCGGGGGATCGGCGGTCGCCGACCTGGACGCCGCTTCGCAGTCATTGTTGGCGTCTTGTTGGGATTGGTCGCCCTAACTTTGGTGTGGCTGTTCTACTTTTCATCGGTGTTTGCTCTCAAACAAGTTGTCGTCCAGGGCGTTCGAGGCATAAGTCCGCAGCACATTGTCGACACTGCGGACTTGTCGTCCGGGACGCCGTTGGCTCAGATCGATCAGGGAACCATCGAGTCGAGGATTCGAGACATCGCTGCAATTTCCGAAGTACACGTCAGTGTGCGTTGGCCGCACACTCTGGTGATCGACATTGTTGAGCGAGCCCCTGTCGCCTACGTTAAAACACCGACTGGGTTCGCGATGATCGACGTCAACTCTGCTCAGTTTGATTCGCAAAAGGAAAAGCCACCTGGGTTGCCCTTTCTGAACATCACCGACCCGGCCGCACAAACCGCTGCTTTGAAA
>JAHEXM010000402.1 GCA_023252115.1 Micrococcales bacterium
CTTGCTGAGCATCTGCGCGAGCTTCGTGGACGTGTCATCAAGAGCGCGTTGGCAGTAGTTGTTGGCGCGATCATCGGCTGGATCTACTACGCACAGATATTCGATTTCCTGCGGGCACCAGTCGATGACGTTGTGGGTGAACTTCGCGCTCAAGGCCACGATGTTCAACTCGTGATTACTGGCGTGGCCGAAGCGTTCACCTTGCAGGTCAAAGTCGCTTGCATAACCGGCGTGATTCTTGCCGCGCCTGTCTGGATCTATCAACTCTGGCGTTTTGTGACGCCGGGTCTGCATAAACATGAACGTCGCTGGGCCTACGCATTTCTGGTTACCGCGGTCCCGCTGTTCTTTGCCGGTGTTGCTTTGGCATACATCTTGTTGCCAGCAGGTCTGAAGATTCTGTTCGGCTTTACACCCGACAACGTGGCCAACTTCCTACCAGTCGATGCCTATCTCTCTTTCTTTACCCGGATGGTTGTCCTCTTTGGGGTTAGCTTCCTCACTCCGCTGTTCATCATCATGCTCAACCTCGTGGGAGTCCTGAGCGGAAAACGACTTGCCTCGTGGTGGCGCGGGATCGTCTTCGGCATCTTCCTGTTTGCGGCGGTGGCGACTCCGACTGGTGACCCCATCACCATGCTCGAATTGGCCCTGCCGATATTCGCCCTAGTCGGCCTGGCCCTGTTGTTCTGCTTCGTGAACGACAAGCGCCGAGCCAAGCGTGGTCTTGAACCCGACTACGACACGTGGGGCGACGATGAGACTTCCGACATCACCGATATTTCTGATGGTCGAGACGCACCGACGCCGCGCTCCTAGATCGAACCGGTAAGTTTGCTTCCTATGAGCCCACGCAAAGTTGCCCTCCTGATCAACCCAACCTCTGGTCAAGGCAAGGGCGGCAAGCATGCCCCCGTCGCCGCTCGCCGTCTTCGCGAGAGGGGATTGGAAGTCATTGAGCTCACCGGTACCAGTGCGCAGGATGCTCAGACGATGGCGCAAGACGCCATTGCTTCAGGGGTTGATGCGCTTGTCGCCTGCGGCGGTGACGGAACTGTCCACCTTGCTGTGCAAGCAGTGGCTGGGACTGACACTCCGCTGGGAATCATCCCGGTCGGCACCGGTGACGACAACGCGCGCGGCTTGGGTGTGCCACTAAAGGACGTGCAGGCAGCCGCGGATGTAATCGCCGATGGCAACACCCGGACGGTCGACCTTGGCCACGTGAGCACTGCTGATGGCACCAGTCGTTATTTCCTGGGAGTGATGTCCGCAGGCTTTGACTCTGAGGTGAATGAACGAGCCAACGAAATGACGTGGCCAAGTGGTCAACTCCGCTACCTCGTGGCGATTGTTGCTGAGCTTCGCGTATTCAAGGCGCTGCCGTACACGATGACTGTCGACAACGAGGTCATTAAGGACGAGGGCATGTTGGTCGCTGTCGGAAACGGTGTCTCGTATGGCGGAGGAATGAAAGTCTGTCCCGACGCATCGCTCGACGATGGAATGCTCGACGCGACCTTCCTCGCCAAGGTTTCGAAATTCACTTTCCTACGCGTTTTTCCCAGCGTCTTCAAAGGCACTCACGTTAACCACCCGTTCGTCACCCAATACCGCGGGAAAGACTTCACCCTCGACGGTCCCAACCAGATCGCATACGCCGATGGCGAGCGCGTGGGGCCGCTGCCAGCGCACGCAACAGTCAAGCCAGCATCGATGCAGGTATTTACGCCCGTGCAATCCTGACCGCATGGGTGCCTTGCTTGCGGAGTTCCGAACCGAACTCCCGTTCGAGCTAGACCCGTTTCAAATATCTGCCTGCGAATCATTGGAATCTGGACGAAGTGTCCTTGTTGCTGCGCCAACAGGTAGCGGAAAGACCGTTGTCGGCGAGTTCGCATTGCACATGGCCTTGGCACGGGGAAACCGTGCGTTCTATACGACGCCAATCAAGGCCCTGAGTAACCAGAAGTATCGCGACTTGGTGTCCCGCTATGGTCCAGCCAAAATTGGGTTGCTGACCGGCGACACCGTCATCAACGGGGACGCCCCCATCGTGGTGATGACGACTGAAGTCGTACGCAACATGCTCTACGACGGCTCGAACGCAATTGTCGGGCTCTCACATGTCGTCATGGACGAGGTGCACTACCTGGCCGATCGCGAGCGCGGCGCAGTTTTGGAAGAAGTCATTCTGCACTTGCCGGATAGTGTCTCAATTGCTGCGCTATCGGCAACAGTCAGCAATGCCGAGGAGTTCGGGGCATGGTTGGCCGAAGTTCGCGGCGACACCGACATCGTTGTCGAGGAGCGCCGACCCGTTCCACTGCATCAACATGTGCTGGTAGGTCGACGTCTGTTGGACCTATTTGCCGAGTCGGAAGATTCGGAGCAGTCGTCGAGTCGCGTCAATCCAGAACTGATCAAGTACTGGAGTGAGCAGTCACGATGGGATCGTGGTTCGCGCGGCAACTATCGCGATCGTGGACGGGCCAGGGGGGCTAGCCGGGGCGGCTCTGGTTCGCGTGGGGCGTCACGGAATCGTGGCGGGCAACGTGTTCGTCGGGCCGACATGTTGGAACGGCTTAAACGTGCCAATTTGCTACCGGCGTTGGT
>JAHEXM010000041.1:0-8839 GCA_023252115.1 Micrococcales bacterium
TTGAAGCACAGTCAGGGGCGTTTGCAATTCGTGCGCCGCGTCAGCGCTGAAACGGGCGGCCTGGTGAAAACTCTTTTCCAAACGATCCAGCATGGCGTTGATGACCATAACCAGCTTGGCCAAGTCAGCATCGGTGGACTCATCCGGAATGCGGCGATTGAGTCCGCTGGCCGTCATCCCCGCTGCTGTGCGTGTGATCAGCGCAATGGGGCGCAAGGCGCGTGAGGCTAGAAGCCACCCGCCAGCTGCCAACGCAAGTAATCCAATCGGCACGCCAATCACCACTGCTTTGCGTAAACGGTCAACATCATGTTGGTATTCAGCCATGTTGGCGGCAACGATCATTGTAACGAACTCGTTACCCATCGCTCCAATGCGCCAACGCTCTGTTGATGTTTGCATCGTTCGAAATACTGGCAGTTTCATTCGTGCAATCGGCGGCTGAAGAGGTGGCTTTCGTAACGTGGACAATTGTGATTCACTCGGCCAGAATGGTGGCATTCCCTGCCTGTTTCGGTCCCCAAAATCGTCTGAAGGCGGAAATTCGGATGAGTTATCAGATGGTTCTGCAGATGGTGGTTCGCCGAATTTCAGACCAGGTGGCGTTATCGCTGTAATTTCGGGCGGGCAGTTTGGTGTGTCATAAAGGGACCGGCCATCTTTATCCCAGATTCGCACGACAAACTGACTGGCCCCTTTGTCCCCATGGACTACCTGCAGGGATTGCCCGAAATCTTTCCAAAACTGCGATGGCGCACGTCGACGCAGGAATGCGCCCACGAGGCTGGTGATCTCGTGATCTATTCGGTCCATTTGTACTCGTGAGGTCACGGCGAGGAAATAGGCTTCGAAACCAACCAGCAGCGTTCCCGAAATCAACAAGGACAACAGTGTGATTTTAAGGCGAAATCTCATTGCACCTCTCTCCGGAACCGGTATCCGACCCCACGAACTGTCTCAATAGCGGATGAACCCGATGGCGGATCGATTTTCACCCTCAGGCGGCGGATGGACGCTTCGACAACGTTTGTTTGTGGATCAAAATCGTAGCCCCACACATGTTCCAAAATCTGTGTGCGTGTGAATACCCTTCCTGGGGAACGCATCAACAACTCCAGAAGATTAAAATCGCGATTCGTCAACTCGATCTGCTCGTCCCCGCGTTGGACCACACGCGTAATCAGGTTGACCACCAAAGCGCCGGCGGATAGCTGCGTCAACCTCTCCCCGGTGGCGCGGCGTACCACGGCGTGGATGCGGGCAATCAACTCCTCGACGTAGAATGGTTTTGGCAAGTAGTCGTCTGCCCCGAGATTCAATCCTTCCACGCGTTCATTCAGACCCGCGCGAGCTGTCAGGAGAATTACCGGCACCGTGATCTTCTTCTCCCGTAGCGCCCGCAGTATGCTTAGCCCGTCCCGTCCCGGCAGCATGATGTCAAGCAGGATCACGTCGTAAGAATGCCTGGTGGCCCGGCTGTAAGCATCGTTACCGTCCACGCAGACCTCGACAGTAAACCCTTGCTCCCTCAGTCCCTTCTGGACGAAGGAGGCAATCTTACGATCATCCTCAACTACCAATACTTTCATGATGTAACCATGTTTAGAATACGAACCCAGCATTGCGTTAGCGATCGCGAGAACATTACATTCCTGTCATAATGTGCTGAGGGGTCGGGCACTCAGCGATGAGGAAAACCTTCATCCGGTCGCGCACGCCTTGGGCTTCTGGGTGCGTGATACTCAGACAAGACCGATACACCCGACTAGAACGTCGATTACAATGCGTCGTGTCCGTGAGGCTGTACGCGTTCATGGCGAACGTTCCGGCCAACATCCGGAACGTCATCGTAAAGAGCGTGCGCTTGACGCTCTGCTGGACCGGAACGGCCATGGTCAATCACTCATACCGCAGTGCCTCAATGGGATCGAGCCGGGCAGCTTTGCGGGCGGGAAAGTAACCGAAGATCACGCCCACGGCGGCGGAGAACAGGAATGCAATGAGAACGATGGGCATATTGAAGACGAACGGCACTTTCATGATCCCGGTAAGACCGACTGATGCAACCAGGGCGAACACAATGCCGATGATTCCGCCAAAGGACGACAAGACAACCGCCTCGACCAGAAACTGCAACAGGACTTCGCGTTCCAACGCTCCGATAGCGAGGCGCGTGCCGATTTCGCGAGTGCGTTCGGTAACGGAGACGAGCATGATGTTCATGATCCCGATGCCGCCGACAAGCAGGCTCACTGCCGCGACCGCGCCCAGCAGGCCGGTCATCATGCGTGTCGTGCCGGACAGCATGTTGGCGATTTCTTTCATGTCCATGACGTTGAAGTTGTCGTCTTCGTTGGCTGAAAGATGCCGGCGCGTGCGCAAAAGTCGGCCGATTTCTTGTTTCACGCGTTCGGTCGAGTACCCATCTTTGACCGAAACCTGAATCATGCTCACATCCTCGTTACCGGCGATGCGGCGTTGAAACGTGCGGAGCGGCACGATGATCAGATCGTCCTGATCAGTGCCCATGGTGGATTGTCCTTTGGACTCCAACAAACCGATGACTTCACAGGATAGTTTGTTCAAGCGGATGTGTTGACCAATCGGGCCTTGCCGGTCAAACAATTTGGCGCGCACGGTTTCGCCAATGACGCAAACCGCTGTGCCCAGCCGGGCATCGCTGGCCGTAAACATGCGCCCCTTCTTGATATGGCGATTGCCAACGGTGAAATACTCTTCGGTGCTGCCGGTTACCGATGTGGACCAGTTTTCGTTGGCGTAAATGGCGGTTACGCCGCGGCTCGATACCGGCGCGACAGTTTTCAACGATGACGTCTCGCGGGCGATGGCTTCGGCATCCGCCAACTTGAACGACGGCGCTGCCGAACTTTGGCCCGGTCCCATGCGCTTGCCGGGTGTGACCATGAGCAGGTTGCTGCCGAGGCTGGCGATTTGTTCGGTGACCTGTTGGGTCGCGCCATTGCCGAGCGTCACGAGGATGATGACTGCGCCGACGCCGATGATGATGCCGAGCATCGTCAGGAACGAGCGCATGACATTGCGGCGCAGTTCGCGCAGGGCGAGCAAGAGAGCGTTACCCAACATGGTTGTGATGATCCTTTTCGATGAGACCGTCGCGGAAATGCACGACCCGCTTGGCGAAAGCGGCCATGTCTGGTTCGTGCGTGACCATGACGATGGTGATGCCCTGATCGCGGTTGAACGAGGTCAACAGTTCCATGACCTCGATACTGCGCGCGGAATCCAGATTACCGGTTGGCTCGTCGGCGAGTAGCACGATCGGTTGTGTGACGATGGCGCGCGCGATGGCGACACGTTGCTGTTGGCCTCCGGACAGTTCTCCCGGCGTGTGATGTTCCCAGCCGGTCAGGCCGACTTGCGCCAAGGCGCGCCGGGCCTGCGGGTGTCGGGTGGCCGGTGAAAAGTGCCGGTAGATCAGTGGCAGTTCAACGTTTTCCAGTGCCGAAGTGCGGTTGAGCAGGTTGAAGCCTTGGAAAACAAAGCCAAGGTAGTGCCGGCGCAACAGGGCGCGCTGGTTGCGGGTGAGCGTGCCGACCTCGACGCCCTGAAAGTGGTATATACCGGTTGTTGGCGTATCGAGGCAACCGAGGATGTTCATGCATGTGCTTTTACCGGACCCGCTCGCCCCCATGACGGCCACGAACTCGCCTTGCGCAATGCACAGGTCCACGCCACGCAACGCCTGCATGGCCGCCGTGCCGGTGCCGTAGGTCTTGGTGACACCGCGCAATTCGATCAACGAAGTATTCATCATTTCGCCGTGATCATGTCGGTCACCAATTCCGTGCCGGGCTCGACTGCGCCGCCAGTCACTTCGGTCACCGTTCCATCGGTCACGCCTTTGGTGATGGCGACAGGGGTTGGTTGGCCGTTGCGGAGAATCCAGGCGGTTTGTTCCCCGCTTTTGTTGTTTGTGTTGTCGCGGGGCGTGGACTCAGCTCGGGGCGGGCGCGGCAGGATTGCACTGAGCAAACCGCCGCCGCCAGTTGGCTCGCCGGCCGCCTCAGATTTCGGCGGGGCAAACCGCAGTGCGGCGTTCGGAATGAGCAGCACGTTGTCTCGCTTCTGAACCGTGATCACCGCCGTCGCTGTCATGCCGGGGCGAAGCAGGAGTTCGGAATTGTCCACCGTCAGGACGGTCTTGTAGGTGACCACGCCTTCCACAGTCTGCGAGCCGTACCGGACCTGTGTGATGCGCGCGGGGAAAGCGCGGTCAGGATAGGCGTCCACCGTGAAGGTTGCCGATTGGCCGGCTTGGACCTGGCCCACATCGGCTTCATCCACGTCCACCTGAAGCTCCATCTTCGTCAGGTCTTCAGCCAGTGTGAACAGAATAGGCGTGGTCATCGCCGCCACGACGGTCTGGCCCGGCTCGATGGAACGCGTCAGCACCACGCCGTTGATCGGGGAACGAACGACGGCTTTGGTGATGTCAGTGCGGTTGATGACCAGCGTTGCTTCCCATTGGGTCACGGCTGCCTTGGCGCGGGCCAGCGCGGCAGTCGCCGTGTCGAGATCGCTCTGCGACGGCATCTTGCCGCTACTGAGTTCGCGGACCCGGTTCAGTCGCGCCACCTGCGCTTCCGCTTCCTGAACAGTTGCGCGGACCGACTCGAGCGACGCCGCGGATTGGAGCGCTTGGGCTTCGAGTTTCGAGACGTCGAGACGCGCGAGAACCTGGTCGTTGGTGACCTGGGAATTGTAGTCCACCTCGACCGTCTTGATCGTGCCGGACACTTCGATGCCGACATCCACCTTCTTGATCGGCTGAAGCGTCCCCGTCGCACTGACGGTTACAACTAGGTCGCCGCGCTTAGCCGGTTGCGTCACGTACCGGATGCCATCTGCCTTGCGCGTGCCTACCGCAACGATGACCGCACCGACAAGCACGATCACCGCACCGGCAATCCAGAGCCAGCGTCGCCAACGCGGGCGACCTGTTCCGGCATGGTCGAGGCCGATGGTTGTGGCAACATCTTCGTGTGTCGTCATGATTCTTTTCCTGATGTCCAACCTCCGCCGAGTGCTTTGTACAAACGGATCAGGTTGGAAGTGACTTCTGCGTCGCTGATCGCCAATTGCTCCTGGACCGACAATAGCGAGCGCTGGGTGTCTAGCACGGTTTGAAAATCCACAAGGCCGGCTGTGTACTGCTGGCGCGCCAGATCAAACGCGCTCTGACCAGATTTCACCGCCTCGGCGAGAGCTTCCCGGCGGTTTTGTTCGTTGGCGTACGCCACCAACGCGTTCTCGACGTCCTTCAAGGCTGTCAGCACTGCGGCGTCGTATGCGCTCAACAACTCGTCCTGCTTGGCCGTCTCCACTGCGACCTGCTGCCGAATGCGCCCGCCATCGAACAGCTTCCATGCCGCACTGACCAAACCCTGGGCCGTTCGCGCGCTGGCGGTGTACAGATTGCTGTACTCCAGCGCCTCAAGACCAATGGACCCGGACAGCGTCAGTTTCGGATATCGCTCCGCCTCGGCGACGCCAATCTGCGCCGTCTGTGCCGCAAGCTTCCTTTCCGCTCGGCGCACGTCCGGTCGCTGCCGCAGCGAATCCGCCGGCACGCCAACCGCGACTTCCGACGGGATCACCGGCACCGGCTTGGCCTCGGCGAGCAATCCGTTCAAAGCACCGGGCGGCTGGCCAGTCAGTACGGCGAGCTGGTGCTTCGCCTGTTCCAGACTCGTTCGTAGCGAAGGAATCTCCGCGCGGGTTGTCTCCAGACTGCGTCGCGCCTGATCCACATCAAGCTGCGTGGTGAGACCGGCTTCGCGCCGCCACTGGGTGATCTCGTAAGTCTCCGTTTGCGCTTTCAGACTCGCCTCGGCAATCGAAACGCGCGTCTGATACGAGCGGATCTCGACGTAATTCAGCGCAACCTCGGCAAACAGGCTGACCAGCACGTCGCGCAGATCCTCTTCTGAAGCCTGCACCGTAGCGGTTGCCGCTTCTAATGCCCGGCGTTTGCCCCCGAACAAGTCCAGTTCCCAACTGGCATCGAAACTATTCGCAAAACTGTTACCGGTCGTCCCTCCACCAGCTTCTTTGCTGCTGCGGGCGCGGCTGGCAGAGCCATTGGCGGAAAGTGTTGGAAACAGGTCGGCCTTGGTAACTCCACGTTGCGCCCGCGACTCGTGCAGCCGAGCTTCCGCCTGCCGGACGTCACGATTGCCGGCCCGCGCCTGTTCGATCAAGTTGGTGAGTGTCGCGTCATTCAACACCTCCCACCAATGCGCCAAGGACTCGTTCGGCTCGGCATTCACGCCGTCCTGCAACTGCGAGTTCCACGTGGCAGGAGTGATCGTGGCAGGTTTCTTGTAGTCTGGCCCAACGGTCATGCAGCCGGTCATGATTATCAGGCCGAAGACGGCAGGTTGTGTCAGAGGCGTGTTCATTGCGGCAAGGGCGCGTGGAACCCGGCAGCACTGAAAGCCACGAGCCGTTGAACGTGGGTTTCGACGCTCGTCCGAATCGGTGGATGACCGGGTGGCGTGTGGTCCATCATCATCAACGAGTGGTGCAGCGCACCGACTGTAAGATGCATTCGCCAAAAGAGGTCCGCGCGAGTCAACCCGGGCATGGCCCGCAGCAGCGCAGCATCAAAGCGACGAACGACGACCTCGAAATGGCGATGGAGCAAGCGTGCCAACGCAGGATTTGGCTCCATGAAACTTCGGGCCATGAGCTTGCGGAATGTGGCGGTGCCGGATGAGGGGTCCAATGCTTGCTGAACGGCAGGACGGACAAATGCCTCCAACACAGCCTCCAGCTTTGGAGCCTGATTGCCCGCAGCCTTCTCAACGGCGTCCAAGGCGGCCAATCGTTGCTGGTCCAAGGGAATCAGACGCCGCTCGAAAAGAGCAGCAATCAACTTTTGCTTCGTGCCAAAGTGATAATTGATGGCCCCCAAGTTTGCGTGGGCTGCTTGGATGATGTCGCGGATTGAGACCCGCTCCAAGCCATGTTCGGCAAAAAGCTTTTCGGCGACCTCCAAAATCCGTTCACGGGTGTCACCCTCAGAATCCTTGTGCGCAGTGCGGCTCATACATGATGTCTTTTTATATTTCATACGAACGTATGAATTATACGCACGCGCGAAGTTGTGTCAAGTCTTTCGGTGGTGTTGACGTGGCAGACTGTTAGAAGCGCGGCGGATCTACCTGAGCAGCACGAGTGGCCGTATGAGGACTGGCATGAGTGGTTCGGCGACCACACCCTCAGCTTCACCGGCTGGCATAATGATGGAGAGGCCAAGCGTCTGAAGCAACTCGACGAGGAGAACCGCCGGCTGAAGCGGCTGGTGTGCTGCGACGCGAAGGCTGGAAGGACAACCACAAACGAGTCTTTCGTCTCTATCAAGAAGAAGGTTTGCAAGTGAAACGACGCATCAAGAAACACACCGCCAAGTGGCGGGGCGAAAAGCCATCGGCCGAGCAACGGCCTAATCAACGTTGGCCGCTGGACTTCATGAGCGACCAGTTGGCCGATGGACGAAAGATTCGGCTGTTGAATGTGGTGGATGACTTCACCCGCGAATGTTTGGCGGTGGAAGTGGACACCTCTCTGACCGGTCAGCGTGTGACGCGCGTATTGGAGCGACTGCGTGCGGCGCGTGGTTTGGCTGATGACGATATTGTCATGCTACGCCAGCAGTTCTATTTTGACGTTCTTAACATTCCTTGCGCAAAGAAATCACCGAACGTATTTGGAGTTGCCTGAAAGCTGTTCATAATTGAACATATAAAGAGCTCGCGGTAAAAACAGTGGCAACTTCGGCGGGTGTGTTTTACTCAGTTTTTGCGCGCTCAATCCCAAAATACTTTTCTAAATCTTGCAGCTGTTTGCTGTCGGGCTGGCTGCTGCCGTCCTCCCAAGAACGAATCAAGGCCGTTGCAATACCCATTTTTCTCGCCAAGTGACACCGTGTGAGGTTTTTCTTCATCCGCTTCACCTTTATCCAGTCTCCAAGCGTTTGCACGTTACCCTCCAACACTTTAGCTCGCTTCAGATTCCTTGGATTTTGTGCGATTTTTATGCACAACGACCGTTCTGCAATACCCAGCAGGGCTACTCACCCGACAGGGCAAAAATGGGTGAGTGTGGCGGATGTTTCAGTGAAAGTAGGCAAGACAATCAATACAACCGACACCTGCACAACCTGCCTGAATTCAAACGCCTGTGCTAATAGCGGGGGGAAAATGAATGGAGCGGGCGAAGGGAATCGAACCCTCCTCGTCGGCTTGGGAAGCCGATGCATTACCACTATGCTACGCCCGCTTCAGTGCTGATATTCTCGCCAGTTTCACCTTCAAATCAAGCTAAACTTCTGAAGTTCTGACTCTAACGCCATAACTTAAACTTGCAGACACGTGAAGACACGCTAGGCTACTGGCACGAGATTTGCATATCCCAAAGAACTAGAAGAAAAATGAAATTGAACATGGGATCTATTCTGACAATTGAGCGTATTATCCTCCAGCAACTGCGGGGGGTGGCCGCCAAGCTTACTTCCGACGCAGAACTCCAAAAAGATCTGCTTCAGGAAATGACCATCCATTTGAACCAGGTACAAACCAAACTTCCTGGTCGCACACGTAGCTGGTACATCAAAAGTTGCGAATTCATGGCCCGCAACCACCTCAAAATTGGCCGCAGCGTGGACTCCCACAAACGCTCCCGCAATCTCGTTTCATTCGACGCGCTCCCCGAAGAAGCTACTGAAATTGGCTTCTTTTCCAATAATTCCACCGACGCCCGTCATCTACTGATTGCCCAAGACATTATCGAGCTG
>JAHEXM010000041.1:8849-9714 GCA_023252115.1 Micrococcales bacterium
ATCGCCCCACGACTTTCAGACCGCCAAAAAGAAGTGCTCGATCTCTTGATGGACGGTTGTGGCGTGCGCGAAGTCGGCCGCAAACTCGGCATCTCCCACCCCGCCGTCATCAAACACCGCAACCGCATTGCCTCCATCGCCCGCGAAGTCATAGCTGATACTGCCCCCTACCATTCTTCTATGGGTACAGCATCGCCCGACTAGCCCGTTCCCACACGAAAGAGCTTTACGTCCTACGTACTGGTGAGCTGTTATGTGCATTATTGAGAATTCTGCATTCAATTTTGCAACTCAGTTCCCGATAATGGACAAGAACTGAACACACCTTTACTTCCTCTGACAAGCCGCCGCGTCTTAACAGCCTCACAGACAACCGCTTCACCACACAAGGCCTCACCGCCTTCCTACAGCGCACCGATTGGCACGCGGGGCGCTAATATATTTCCTTAATCTTTAGAAGACTTTAGATGGTCTTGCACTACTCGGCCATGTCTGCTGAGTGCCCCGAAGAACCGAATCAAAATGATTTATTTAACATACGTTAAACAAGGACCAAGCGCCCAAACCAAGGGCGCAAACGAAATCCTTTGAACCATCCATGAAAACACTCTTCCTACTCATGACTCTATTTGCCGGCACCCTCCAAGCCGCCAGCACCAGTTGGAACACGAACAACACTGCCTCCGGCAACTCCACCAACAACCTCAACGACCTCGCCAACTGGACCAACGGATTCGACCCTGTCAACGGCAACGGCTTCGATGTGTTCATGAGCTGGTCCCGCCCATCCGCCGGCGGCGCGACCACCAAAGTCGTCACCAACGCCTACACCGACGTCTTCACCGCCGACAGCCTCAGCGTCACC
>JAHEXM010000403.1 GCA_023252115.1 Micrococcales bacterium
GGAACCGGGAAGTCCGATCTGTCCCTCCGCCTCGCTGAAGGGCTCGCCGTGCGCGGGCGTCCTGCCGAGATCGTCAATGCCGATTCGATGCAGGTGTATCGCGGCATGGACATCGGGACGGCAAAACTGCCACCTGTCGAACGAGTGGTGCCACACCATCTACTTGACATTTGGGACATCTCGCGAGTCGCTTCCGTGTCGGATTACCAATCGCTTGCACGTGCCGCTATCCGCGAGATTGCCGACCGGGGGAAGGTTCCCATCGTCGTCGGCGGCTCAGGTCTTTACGTTGCAGCGGTCATCGACGACCTGCGGTTTCCGGGAACGGACGCGATCGTTCGTCAACGCTGGTAGGACGAACTCGACCGAGTAGGTTCTGTCGCACTCCATCAGCAACTCGCTGACCTTGACCCCAAATCCGCGGCCGCAATATTGCCGGGCAATGGGCGTCGAATCGTTCGGGCGCTTGAGGTTATTGAACTGACCGGCGGCCCCTTTGCGGCATTCCTGCCAACCGGGACTCCCTACTTCGACTCGATCCAGCTCGGCATGGCGTGCGATCGCAAAGAACTTGATGAGCGCATTTCAAGCCGTGTGCAGCGCATGTGGGATCTGGGATTCGTGGCCGAGGTGCGTGAACTTGAAGCAGTCGGCTTGCGCCAAGCGCCGACTGCATCCCGAGCGCTGGGCTACGCCCAAATCTTGGACGTCCTCGATGGAAGCAGCGACGAAGTATTCGCTCAAGCAGACACGACGCGTGCGACGAGGAAGTTTGCCCGACGACAGGACGCCTGGTTACGCCGTGACGAGCGCATTCGGTGGGTCGCACCGCAAATAGCGGCCGCACTTGAGGCTCTTCGCGACACGCGCTTTGGCTCGACTGCGTAGGCTTGATCCATGACCAGTCCCGAGTTTGGTGTGCCGTTCGTCAAGGCCCACGGCACTGGGAATGACTTTGTCCTGATCCCGGACTACGACGGATCGATCGATATCGAACCTGAGGCCGTGGCAGCACTGTGCGATCGGCACCGCGGACTCGGTGCCGACGGTGTGATTCGGGTCGTCCGAGCAGCGGCGGCCGGGAGCGCCATTAACGAACTGTCGGCATCTGTATCGGATGCCGAATGGTTCATGGACTACCGAAATGGCGATGGCTCAGTTGCCGAAATGTGTGGCAACGGTGCGCGAGTATTTGCGCAGTATTTGATTGACCACGATTTGGTTGACGGCGCCGTCGAATTCGAAATCGTGACGCGCGGCGGGATCTGTCAGATAAGCATCGAACCCGATGGTCTGATCAAAGTGGGGATGGGTTTTCCAGCCGAAGGTCCCACCGGCGACGATCCGGTTGCCGTGGTTGGCGGAGCAAAGTTCACTGGGCCAGCTGTGTGGATGCCCAACCCGCACGCTGTCGTATTTGTCGACGACCTCGACCAGGCAGGCGACCTGCGCACTGCACCCACGTTTGCCGCAGGCGGCGACCGATTTCCAGATGGCGTTAATGTCGAGTTCGTGGTCGACAGAACAGAAGGTGCAACGCTTACTGCCGATATGCGGGTACATGAACGTGGCGTGGGCGAGACGCTCTCGTGTGGAACCGGGGCATGTGCAGTCGCGATTGCCGTCCTTGACCGGCACGAAATCTCGGGTCCCGCGTCGGTAGCGGTGAATGTGCCGGGTGGCCAGCTTCGTGTTGAACGCAGTAGCACCGGTGAGATTTGGTTGTCGGGGCCATCAGTTTCGGTAGCTGCTGGATTTCTTAATCCTGACTGGTGGAAGGTGAACTCATGACGATCGGTTTCGCTGCTGATGATTCAGCCGCTTTCGCCGCACGTGTGCGTTCGTCGGTCGGGAAAATTGGTGGCGGTTTTTTTCTGTCGTCACAAGCAAAAGCAGCTGGAAAAGATCTAGGCCTGCGCGGTTGGCCCACCTACTTTGTTGGTCGATGCGGAGTTCTTGGTGATATCGAAGCTGACGTAGTCGCTGCCGTGTGTGGTTTCTATCCGATCGATTTTGTGCGCAGGGCGTGGAGCGAAGGACGAGAAGTCGACTTAACGCTTGCTGTCGAGGTCTACCTGCAGGCCTGTGGCAACTGGGGGCGTCAGCACCTTGCTGACTTTCCCGACAATGAACGACTGGCTGAGTTGTCGTTGCGTGTGGTCGAAGAGGCTTCCCCGATCGGAAGTCCGTTGTTTGCTGGCTGGCGCACAATGCCGTTGCCTGACGATGCGGCCGCGCGGGTTGCGCAACTGATGACGACGCTTCGTGAACTGCGTGGTGGCCTGCACCTTGTCGCGATCCTTGCTTCCGGCATTTCACCGTACGAAGCGGTGGTGACCGGACCAGGTGGACCAGCGAATGCCGAATTCTTCGGGTGGAAGCTCGAGGAACTAACCGAAGAACGTCGCGAATTTGCCGCGATCGCTCGTGCTGAGGCAGAGAGATTGACCAACAGGCTGGTGGGTGCCAGCTGGGATGCGCTTGGAATTGCCGAGAAAGTCGAGTTCGCGACGTTGGTCGATGCTGCATCACTTGTCGCGTTGCCGCCGGTGACTGCCGTGTCCTCAGAGGAGGACAATAAATCGTGGCGGCGCTAGCAGCTGATT
>JAHEXM010000042.1 GCA_023252115.1 Micrococcales bacterium
CTGACGATGTTCGGGTGACCGAACGTTCAGGACGCGGCCGCGGCAAATCATTGGATGTTCGGGTGAACCCGGAAGATATGGGCCGCGTGATCGGTCGCGCTGGTCGAACTGCCACTGCGTTGCGAACAGTTATTGGTGCGCTTGATCGTGGTCGCTCTGTGCGCATCGACTTCGTGGATGTCACCGAACGCTGAGGCTCCGCGCGAACGTGTGATCGTTGGACGTATCGGTCGAGCCCACGGAATCCGCGGTGATGTTTCGATCGAGGTCCGCACTGACGAACCTGAATTACGGTTTGCTGCTGGCACACCGTTGATCGCTGGAACTCCAGCTGATCGCATCTTGTGGGTCTCAGATGCCCGATGGCATTCAGGTCGGTTGTTGGTTGCCTTTCAGGACATCAATGATCGAACATCGGCTGAGCAGCTCACCGGTTCGTTGCTTGAGGCCGAGGTTGATGCTGCGGCGCGACCGGACGCGCCAGACGAGTTCTACGACCGTCACTTGATCGGTTTGCGGGTGCAATTGGCCGATGGCACCGAGATTGGCGAGATTCGCGAAGTCCTTCATTTGGCCGGCCATGACACGTTGAATGTCGAGCGCCTCGATGGCACCGAGTTACTAGTGCCGTTTGTTCAGCAAATCGTTTCCAGTGTGGATTTGGACCTGGGCGTGGCAATTCTTGATCCGCCCATCGGGCTGCTGAACGAATCAGTCGCTAACGAGGCAGATCATGGCGGCGAGGTCGGCGAATGACGCGTATCGACATCATCACGATTTTTCCCGACTACTTGTCGCCGTTGCGCTTGTCGTTAATCGGCAAGGCGATCGATAATGGCACCGTCGACCTGCGGATTCACGATTTGCGCGACCAGACAACTGACCGGCACCGAACAGTCGATGACACTCCTACGGGTGGTGGCCCCGGCATGGTGATGATGGCTGAGCCTTGGGGTCTGGCAATTGATTCGGTGCTAGCTGATGGTCCCACAGCTTCACGTCCTCGACTCGTCATCCCAACTCCGAGCGGGCGCGTTTTCACTGCCGAGGTAGCGGCCGAATTTGCCGACGCAGACTGGCTAATTTTTGCGTGCGGCCGATATGAAGGCATCGATTCACGGGTGGCGGAATACTTCGCTTCACGTATCCGGGTGGACCAAGTGTCGATTGGCGACTACGTGCTCGCAGGTGGCGAGGCAGCTGCCCTGGTGATGGTCGAGGCAGCGGTGCGGCTCATCCCGGGGGTCCTCGGGAATGAGGGCAGCACGGTAGACGACAGCTTTGCCCCGGGCCGGGACGGTGCCGAATTAGAAGGTCCGATCTTCACCAAACCAGCATCTTGGCGCGGGCTCGACGTCCCCGAGGTCTTGCTATCTGGCGACCATGCGGCAATTGAAAAATGGCGTGCTGACGCTGCGCGCTCTCGCACGCAGGAGTATCGATCAGATCTGGGAAAGGACTCAGCCCATTCCTAGGGTGCTCGGTATGGCACACTTGAAGCACGCGCTTGTTATTGCGGACTGACCTGCCACAGGGGTTCAGCTGCGATCAGTAGCAAGTACTCCATCGAAAGACCAAGCACAGCATTTGTTGCAACCTGTGGTGCCGGATCGCTGGAGAAAAAATGCACACGCTAGACGATCTTGATAGCGCTTCGTTGCGCACAGATGTTCCTGACTTCCGACCTGGTGACACTCTCAAGGTGCACGTCAAGGTTGTTGAAGGCACCCGGTCTCGTATTCAGGTATTTGCTGGCGTGGTGATTCGCCGTCAAGGTGGCGGAGTCCGCGAGACATTTACCGTACGCAAAGTCAGCTTTGGCACCGGCGTGGAGCGAACGATTCCCGTTGATTCGCCGATTATTGACAAGATCGAGGTCGAAACTCGGGGTGACGTGCGTCGGGCGAAGCTGTACTACCTGCGCGACCTGCGCGGCAAGGCAGCCAAGATTCGTGAGAAGCGCGACAACACGACCAAGACGTCTAAGGCGCAGGTTGAGGATGTCGCCGAGATCGAGGTCAAGGTCGAATCACCTTCTGACGAAGGTTAAGGCGCCATAACTACTTGTTCAGACCTGCCCTAATTTCGGGCAATTCGCGGGTACGCTCGCGGGGCTATGACGCCCCCTGTTTCGTCTGTTCCTGCCACCACTTGCGCAGGTGACGCACTTTCAGTCTCGGTCACGAGACCACCTGGTCGGCAGTCTAACCATCGCTTTCCACTTGCCGTTGAGATCGCGATTTTGGTGCTCGCTGCAGTCCTAGGCGCGATTGGCATGAAGGCATTGGTAGCCGAGGTATTTTCCGTGCCATCTGGGTCTATGGCCCGCACGATTCTGCCCGGGCAACGAATTGCCATTGAGAAGCTCAGCTACGACTTCAGAGACCCGCGGCGCGGGGAAGTGGTGGTCTTCGATGGGCACGGAATTTTCACCGACCCCGAGCCAGGTGTTCACACCTTCGTTAAACGGGTCATCGCGATTGGTGGCGACAGAGTTCGCTGTTGCGACGTTTCCGGCAAGCTCACGGTCAATGGTGTTTCACTCGATGAGTCCGCATATCTTGCGGCCGGCCAGGCCCCGAGTTTGGTGAAGTTCGATGTGGTGGTTCCGTCAGGGTCGGTTTGGGTGATGGGCGATCATCGGGCGACTTCGGCTGATTCGCGCGCCTACCTGGGTTCGGCGGGTGGCGGATTCGTTCCGATCGACCGGATCAATGGGCGTGCTTTGGCAGTCGTCTGGCCGTTGGCGAACGCGCACTCAATATCGGCACCCACTACGTTCAATGCAGTCAATCGTGCCGAACCGGGCAGTAACAGTGCAAGCAGTGGGAGTTGAGATGACCGCAAGCGAGAACACGGGCGGTCCCGCTGATGCGCCACCGGCGGCGACGGACGCAGATGAAAACCAGGAGACGGGCAACGCCGGTTGGCGTTTTGTTCGTGAAGTCGCGATCGTTTTGATTTGCGCACTCGTCCTGTCGGTTTTAGTGCGCACCTTCCTCTTGCAGGCGTTTTACGTGCCGAGTCAGTCGATGGAAAATACCTTGATGCCTAATGATCGGATTTTGGCGTCAAAGATCACCACCGAGCTGACCGGTGTTCATCGCGGTGAAGTGGTTGTCTTCAAAGATCCCGGCGGTTGGTTGCCTAAGTCAGACGTCGCCGTGGGTCCGCTGCACAAGGGACTTGAATTCATTGGGCTGTTGCCTTCGAGTTCTGGCGACGATCTCGTTAAGCGGGTCATCGGAGTTGCCGGTGACCACGTCATGTGTTGCGATGCGCAAAAACGCATTGTGCTTAACGGTGTGCCATTGGTTGAGCCGTATATCAAGCCAGGTGCTGGTACCGACCAACAACCCTTTTCCATAACCGTTCCGGCCAACAGCATCTTTGTGATGGGCGATAACCGCAGCCAATCGGCCGATTCACGTTTCCATCTGGATGAGAACTCTGGTTCTGTACCAGTCGACAATGTCGTAGGTCGAGTGGTTCTAAAGGTCTGGCCATTCAGCGCATGGGGAACAGTTCCGATTCCGGAAACTTTCGATAACCCGGCATTGAACAACCAGGCCGGTGCCACGCCGAGCCCCTCGAACAGCTAACTCTGATGGTCCGTGCTCAGCGTCCAAAGACGAGGCGATCTCCTGATCTTTAGCGGTATGAACGTGCACTAGCTGATAGCGGATTCACGTCGGTGGCCGGAATCGATGAGGCTGGGCGCGGCGCATGCGCGGGACCGCTCGTGGTCGCAGCCGTGGTACTCGAACCATCGCGACGCGGAAGGATCAAAGGGGTTGCCGATTCAAAACTGCTGACCGCTGGCGCCCGTGATCGAGTGTATGAAGAGGTAGTGGTTAAAGCACGGGCGTGGTCGGTGGTCACCATCTCGTCTGATGAGCTCGATTCGATTGGTCTCCATGTGGCAAATTTGGCAGGTATGCGCCGGGCGTTGGCGCGACTTGGGGTTCGGCCCGACTACGCGATCTCCGATGGTTATGCCGTCACGGGACTCGGAGTTCCGAGCCTCGGTGTGTGGAAAGGTGATCGAGTATCTGCATCGGCTGCTGCTGCCGGCGTTCTCGCCAAGGTGACCAGGGACCGCATCATGACTGAACTACACCAGGACTGGCCCAACTATGGCTTCGACGTGCATAAGGGCTATGTCACCGCCGGGCATCGTGAAGCGTTGGCCAAATTCGGTCCATGTCCCGTGCATCGAACGTGCTTCGCCCCTGTTCGGGCTGCCTCCAGCGAGTCCCCGGTGGAGTCTTTGGTTGATGTCACGAGTCATGATGTAGTCCCTGAAGCTGTCGGGACCACCACGCGCGATCCAAGGAAGGGTGCTGCATGAGCGCCGAAGACCTCGAGCGGTACGAGACCGAGGTAGAGCTTGCGCTCTACCGGGAGTACCGCGATGTTGTTGGACTTTTCACTCATGTTGTCGAGACTGAGCGCCGTTTCTATTTGACGAATGATGTGAACGTCAAGGTGCACGGCAGTGAAGGTTCTGACGTGTTCTTCGAAGTCACGATGGCCGATGCCTGGGTCTGGGACATGTATCGCCAAGCCCGGTTTGTCAAGAACGTGCGCGTCCTGACATTCAAGGACGTCAACGTGGAGGAACTGGCCAAACCCGAAATGACACCGCCGCCAAGCGGCTGACATATCCGGCTTCTCGTTGGTGGATTTCTAATCCACAGTCTCATCGTTGTACCCAAGTGTCGGTAGCACTCAAGTGCACCCATCCAATCTCGGCAATGGTGGTCGCCGGGGGTGATTCACAATGGGCGAACGGAAGACAGGGCACAACGCCCAAATCGCATTGGGGATTTACGGTGAAGAGCTCGCGGCACGTCATTTGGTCACGATGGGAATGCGCATTGTCGATCGCAACTGGCGAACGCGCGCAGGCGAGATAGATCTAGTCGCGCTTGAACGCGATGAACTCGTCGTGGTTGAGGTGAAGACGCGAAGTGACGAACAATTCGGTGGACCACTCGTCGCTGTGGATCACCGAAAATTGGCGCGGCTGCGCAGATTGGCTAACGAGTGGGCCGCGAGTCACGAGCTGAGATACAGCGGCATCCGTATTGACGTTGTTGCCATTGTTTGTCCACGAAATGGGTCTGCATCACTACAACACGTTCGTGGGGTGGAGTAGATGTCGGTGGCGCGGGTCTTTAGCGCGACAGTCATCGGTGTGCGTGCGCATGTGATCGAAGTTGAAGCACACATGGCGTCGGGATTGCCAGCACTAACTATCGTTGGGCTCGGAGACACCGTTGTTTCTCAAGCACGTGATCGAGTCCGTGCAGCAATTATCAACAGTGGGTTGAAATGGCCGAGTAACAGAATCACTGTCGGCCTAAGTCCTGCTGAACTCCATAAACGCGGATCCGGATTGGACCTAGCGATCGCATTGGCCATTCTCGCGGCGGACTCGCAGCTCCCGCGTGACACATTGGCTGGCCTAGTGGCAATTGGCGAGTTAGGGCTCGACGGTCGTATTCGCCCGGTGGCGGGAGCCCTGGCCGCGGCCTTGGCGATTCGCACCAGCAACTTGAGCAATGTGGCAACTGGAACTGCCGATGCAGGGCAGATGTCTTTGGTTCCAACTCTGGACGTAGCCTCCGTCGCGAGTTTGGCCCACTGCGTTGCACGGCTGCGCGGCGAACAAGAACCTGATCCAATCGATGGGCCGTCAATGCTGGATGCCGCCGACACCGGTGGTGCGCGAAGTTCGTCGGTCGGACTGGCTCCAAGGAATGCTGGTGACCTGCGCGATGTTCGCGGCCAAGATCGGGCGAAGCAGGCGCTCGAGGTTGCAGCCGCGGGCGGGCACCATGTCGCACTGTTTGGTCGGGCCGGGGTCGGGAAGACGCTTCTCGCTGAACGCATGATCGACTTGTTGCCTGACCTTGATGATGACGCCGCGCTTGAGGTCACTGCTATTCATCAACTTGCGGGTCGTCATCGGGGTTTAGGTGGACTCGTGCGTCGTCCGTCATGGCTGGCGCCCCATCACAGTGCAACCAGAGCTGCCATCGTCGGTGGTGGTAGCGCTGATAAACCATCAATCGGCGTGGCGTCCCTTGCGCATCGCGGTGTCCTGTTTCTTGATGAAGCAGCAGAATTTGAGCCGTCAGTTGTTGATTCATTGCGGGAACCGATGGAGTCAGGCGAAGTGACGGTGGCGCGAACCGGATCGCGAATGACGTACCCGGCGCGCTTTCAGTTGGTATTGGCGACCAACCCGTGTCCATGCGGCAATGCATTGGATACGGATCGCAGCGCATTGTGCAGTTGTACTCCACATCAACGTCGACGCTACCTTGGTCGGCTTTCGGGTCCGTTGCTCGATCGTCTCGATATTCGAATCGTCATGACAAAACCGACGTTCGCAGAACTGTCCCGATCACGCCAAGATGCGGAGTCAACGGATGAAGTCGCTGCCCGAGTTGCACTTGCGCGGACGTTAGCTGCAGAACGATTGCGTGACACACCTTGGCCCGTGACATCAGCTGTGCCGCCGGAGTACATCCGCGCAAACTGGCCGTTGTCGTTATCGAGTAGTCGTAGGTTGGATCAAGCGTGTGGAGGTGACAGCTTGCGTGGCCGAGATCGCATCTTGCGCGTCGCATGGACCGTCGCCGATCTAGCTGGGCACGGAGAACCAACTAGTGCAGATGTTGACTTGGCATTCGACTTTCGTTCGAGTGTGCAGTCATGGGCAGCGTGACTTCAGTGCCAACTCGTTCACTTGACACCGACGAGTTCGCACGCCTGACGATCTCGAGACTCTTCGAACCCGGAGATCGAATGATCGGCCGCCTCGTCCAGCAGCGAGGTGCCAACAATACGTTGCGTGCATTGGAGGCCGGTTCGCTCAGCATGGCGACTAAGGCGAACGGAATCCCCACGGCGGCGGAAATCCACCAAGCACAACGCGAGGCCGAGAACGAAATCGTTCTTGCTGACAAACTCGGAATCGGGTTCGTTGCTCCGGGTGCTCGCGAATGGCCGACTCAGCTTGACGACTTGGGCGCGGGCGCGCCACTGATCCTGCGAGTTAGCGGCGCAATTGACATGCGGATCGCCGCATCGCAAAGCGTGGCAATTGTTGGAGCGCGAGCATGCACTCGTTACGGAGTGAGTGTGGCGGACGGCATCGCTGCGTACTTGGCAATTAATGGTTGGTGCATCGTGTCCGGCGGAGCATTCGGCATCGACGCTGCCGCTCATCTTGGCGCGTTAGCTGTCGGGGGCGTGTCCATCGGAGTGTCAGCAGGAGGGGCTGATCTTGCTTTGCCGAGGGCGCACGAAGTCTTGTACTCGCGGTTACGCGAATCCGGGGCAATCGTCAGCGAAGTGCCGTTGGGATCACACCCGACTAAATCGCGATTCCTAGTGCGCAACCGATTGATTGCTGCGCTCGCCAGGGCAGTTGTCGTGGTTGAAGCGGCGGCACGATCCGGAGCGCGTTCGACAGTGAGTGAAGCGCACCAATTGAATCGCGTTGTGGCGGCAGTTCCTGGTCCGGTGACGTCGGCAGCGTCCGTCAGTTGCCATCAACTCATTCGTGATGGTGGCGCTGTGTTGGTTACTAGCGGTGAAGAGGTCGAAGAACTCGTTCGGCCGATTGGGGGATACCCCTATCAAGCAAAATTGTTGTAATTTGTAGTTCTTACGGCTCGCATGACTACCGGGTTCGGCGCCCGGTTTGACGCCGGAAGAATTGAGGGGCAGCGTGGCAGTGTGAGCCCGACCAGGTCGACTGAAACTCGCGATGCGGATCTCCGTGATGTGCAGTTGTAGTCGCCCAAATGGATCACCGCCATCGAGGGTTTCGAAAACCACTTACGCTATGAACGCGGCCTTAGTCCGCACACTGTTCGGGCCTATGGCACCGATATTCGAAGTCTGGCGATGCACGCAGTCGGGCGGGGACGCCTGGACCCTGCCGAACTTGATCTGCCTGAGCTCCGAAGCTGGTTAGCTTCGCTGGACCGGCTCGGCTCGTCGAGGTCAACAGTGGCCAGGCGCGCAGCATCGGCCCGCAGCTTCTGCTCGTGGGCTCAGCGAACGCACATTTTCGTTGGCGCAGATCCCAGTGCAAGGCTTGCTAGTCCGCGGGTTGGGCGCACTTTGCCGTCGATTCTGAAGGTTGACCAGGCTCGCGATTTATTAGACAGCTTGGCATCAGCGGCAAAAATCGCCGACCAGAATCACCGGCCGATTGCGCTTCGCGATCACGCGATGCTCGAAGTGCTGTATGCGACCGGCATTCGCGTTTCGGAGTTGTGTGGACTCGATCTCAATGATGTTGATCAGGATCGATTCACGCTGCGTGTCTTGGGCAAGGGTTCGAAGGAACGAAGCGTTCCGTTTGGTCGACCGGCGGCGCGTGCTTTGAATTCGTGGATTTCTGAAGGGCGATCCAAGCTCGCTATGGCGAACTCTGGGGGTGCTCTTTTCCTTGGCCATCGCGGGAACAGAGTCGACGCTCGGGTGGTTCGAACTGTTGTGACTCGAAATTCCGATGCTGTTGATGATTCTCCACACATGACGCCACACGGCATCCGCCATTCGGCCGCGACTCATGTCCTTGAAGGTGGAGCTGATCTGCGAACTGTCCAAGAACTGCTTGGTCACGCTACTCTCGCAACGACGCAGATTTATACCCACGTTTCCGTCGAACGGTTGAGGTCGGTGTATGAGCAGGCACACCCACGCGCATGACGCCGTGGTGACCGATGCCGACACGGCATCCGTCACCAGCGGTGTTCGCGGAGTGGAAGCAACCGAGGATGACCTCGTTGCCGAAGTGATGCCTGACCCTCGCACGCCGTCGATCGAAACAATCGAGATCGATCCGCCGATCGTCGATCATGAAGTGCCGACTCGGCGAAGTCGGACTCGCAAGAGCAACAAGCCACAAGATCCTGAGGCCGACGCGGCGCTCATGAAGTTGTGGCAAGAATTCAAACAAACCGATGCGCTTGAACTTCGTGAGCGATTGATCCTTCACTATTCACCGCTGGTGAAATATGTCGCCGGTCGTGTTGGTGTCGGGTTGCCCAGCAACATCGACCAGGCCGACTTGGTGTCATACGGAATTTTTGGCCTTATCGATGCGATCGAAAAATACGACCTCTCACGTGCCATCAAGTTCGAGACCTATGCCATCAACCGTATTCGCGGCGCCATTATTGATGAGCTCAGAAGTATCGATTGGATTCCGCGTTCGATTCGAACCAAGGCTCGTGAGATCGAACGCGCGTACTCATCTTTGGAAGCAAGATTGCAGCGCTCGGCGACCGAAGAAGAAGTTGCGGCGGAACTTGGCGTTTCGATCGAGGCCCTGCATAAGACCTTCAGCCAAGTTTCATTCGTCAACGTTGTTGCGCTCGATGAACTCCTACATATCGGTGGCGAACGCGGTGACAAGGTCACTCTCGGCGAGACGCTTGTTGATCCGAAAGCCGAGGATCCCGTATCTGCTTTCGAAAGTGAAGAGACTCGATACATCCTCGCCGATTCAGTTGCGACATTGCCAGAGCGCGAAAAGATCGTCGTCA
>JAHEXM010000043.1:0-480 GCA_023252115.1 Micrococcales bacterium
TTTCAAACGTTTCGGTTATTACCCCCATTCCGACTAAAACGTCTCGAAGATACGGCGCCCTAGTGAACGCATCGCGCCATTGACCAGTTGCACCTGATGGGTCGTGTGACTGGGAAGGGGTTGCATCGGGAAAAAGGCCGCCATGGGAACGAGCAATACGCACTGCCCGTTCAAACTGATGATCGACTTCGTTGCAATGTGATTCGAAGCCAACGAATAGAGTCGCATGTTGGCCATCGCCGGCATTGGCAAGTGCAAGTTCGTTCGCGTCGACTAGCCGACAGTTCGCAGGATGCAGGTCGGACTGGACGATTTCTCGAACGGCGTTAGCACCAGCGAGAAAGTCCGTGAAACGAATTGCTGTCGAGCGACGATGCGTGGGTTTGGGGATTACCCGTACCCAGGCCTCAGTGATGATTCCCAGTGTTCCTTCACTTCCCAGAAGTAAGCGATCCGGACTTGGGCCGGCGCCACTTGCAG